>CAYZNP010000016.1:0-12599 GCA_964479815.1 Microcaldota archaeon | reverse complement strand
CCGGCGTTCCGCCGGTAGCTCGTTGGAGTATGTTTATCGCCGCATTGAGGTCCCTATGCATGAACGCCCCGCACGGGCAATCATGCCACCGCTCCGCAAGTGATTTCTTCCGTACCAAACCGCAGTTGCTGCACCTCTGGGAGGTGTGGGCAGGATCCACCAGCACGACTTCGCAACCAGCCTCTTCCGCTTTGTAACGAAGCATGCTGACAAACTCTGCCCAGCTGCAATCCAGCACGGATTTTGCAATGAAACTTTTTGCCAGACCGGCAACATTCAGGTTTTCCAGTGCAAGAAAAGAACATGTGTTAACCAGTCTTCTGCTGGTTTTATGGAGAAACTCCCGCCGTCTGTTTGTGAGCCGTTCGTAGGCAACCGCAACCCGGTGTTTTGCCTTCTGCCTGTTTTTGCTGCCTTTCTTTTTGCTTGAGAGTTGCTGATGCGTTTCTTTCAGACGTTCTTCTGCCTGCTTGAGATACCTGTGATTTTCGATTGTCTCTCCGTCGCTGAGGCAGGCAAAATGCTCCACTCCGAGGTCTATTCCAACCTCAGGTCCGGTTTTTCTGAAGGGAGCCGCCAGTTCCGCTTCGGTAGTGAAAATGGCGAACCATTTTCCCGATGGTGACTTCCTGATTGTCAGCGTTTTGATTCTTCCCTGCATCTGCCTGTGTTTTTTGACGGAAATGCTGCCCAAGCCGGAAAGCCCAAGACGTTCGTCAAGTCTGAAACCGAATTGCGGGTAGGTAAAAGATTTCATCCGTTCAAGCGGTTTGAAGCGCGGAAAACCTGCCTTCAGGCCTGCCTTCTTTCTGGCAATCACGCCCCTGAGGCTTTTTACCAGCCGGTCGGCCACGTTCTGGGCGACCTGTGAAAACAGGGAGGTTTCTTTTGTCTGAAAATAAAGTTGTTTTCGAGTTGGAAACTTACCGGTTTCTTCGTAATATTTTTTCGTGTATTCAAGGAGCGTGTTCCAGAGAGTTTTGCATTCATGAAGATACCTGGACAGCTCCCTTTGCTGTGTTTTTGAAGGATAGAGCCGGAACTTCCATGCCCTTATTGTCTTCATGAAAATATTGCTGAAGACGTCGTTTATAGATATATGCAGACACACCTCATTTCCGCGGAAATCGGCCCTTTCATGTCATGACCGACGCTTCGGTCATGAGCATGCTCGTGGTCGATGAATGACCACGACATCCCACGGGCAAGGCCGTGTCTCTTATGCCATTCTCAAGGGGATTTCCCGGGCCCAGCTCATTTAAAAAAGGTCAATGTGCGGTGGTTCAAGGCTCCTGAAGAGAGGGAGCAGGGCAAGAGGAAGCAGGAGAAGAAGCGCCGATGGCGTGCACGACTGCGGCTGTGCTTCGCCGCCGGGCACCGGGTTGCTGACTATAAGGTCCTTTTCGTCCTGGGCGTCGTTGAAGGCCGCGAAGAGTGGCAGCGTGTAGGTGTAGCCGGTCTGGAAATGTGAGCGGTTGAGGGGGTAGTCGCGGCGCAGGGCCTCATTCGGCTGGAGAAGCATTACGCTCGATTCCTGCTGGGCATATGATGCTTCGGGCAGGAACGCGTAGCTGCCGAACACATACTCCGGCCGGTTGTTGACCACGTTAACGGTAACAACGTAGGTATAATTGTCAGGATGGACGGAAACTGAGATGCCTCTGCTGTCGTTGGAAAGGAAGTCAGCGCTGACGTGGTCGTGGGCTTCGATGGTGGCGTTGTTGTCTGAGAGGAGAACGTCATAGACCGAAGACTGGTCGGTGCCTTTGATTATGGCGAGATGGGTGCCGTCGAGCATGCCGACCTGGCCGAACGTCGCATCTGCCGGGAGCCAGCCATAGCCGGGGATGCCGATCTCCGCCCATGCGTGCGGCTGCCAGGCATTCCCGTATACATAGCCGCTGATATAGCGCGTGTCGAAGCCGAGCGAGCGTGCAAGCGATATCAGGAGATGGGTGTACTCGACACACACGCCCCGGCGGCTGTGGAAGACCTCCTTTGCGGGAACGACCTTCCCCCAGTAGCTCACGTCGTAGTGCACCATGGAATGGACCCAGTTGACAAGGTTCTGTATGGTCGTCAGAGAGGAGTTCTGCTGCGACAGCTCTTTAGCCACTGCAATCATATCGGCATCGGGCGCCGTGAGTGGCGTGAAGGAGCGGTTAGTGCCGGGCAGCAGCGGATCGGCGGTCAACGACGTGTCGTAATCCACGTCGACCGTGGCAGTGGCGTTGAGCAACATGGCATCGCCTTTCATCTTGCCCTGGTAGTGCATGATGATGTTGCCGCTCTCGTTCTTCTCCTGTTCCAGGCCTGGCGAGGCGGTCACCGAGATGACGCGCTGGTGGGTGTTGTTCAGCACCAGGGCGCCATGGAAATCCAGATTGTCGCCGTCGGTGGCGTGTATCAGCCAGCTCCGCTCGATTATGAGGCGCGAATACCCGAATGCGGAGAATGCAGTGGACACGAGCAGAATGAGCAGGAAAATCTGTTTGGCTTTCATTGGCTTCCACGCAGTGAGCGCATGTGTTCTATCCTTTTTGCGACGAGGCCGGCGGTCCCTATGTCGCTGCGATGCCAGACGGGCCCTTTCACGCAAGCGCAGGCCATTTCGACGCTCTTCTCGGCATCCTCCAGCTTCTTCGCCTTCCCGAGTATGCCGATGGCACGGGAGGACGAGGTGTATATCCTTCCGTCTTTCTCATAGACGGAAGCGTAATAGACCGATGTGCCCAGGCGGCGGGCCGCTTCAGCATCCACCGAAATCTCGGCGTCCTTCACCGGCCTTTCCGGATAGCCATCGGGCACAAGGTATTTAACGACAGTAGAATCCGTGGAGAATCGCGGTGTGCGCAGCCGGCCTTCGGCCATGGAAAGTAAAACTTCCGGCAGCGGAGCTTCGATAAGAGCAAGCACGTTCATGGCTTCTGGGTCTCCGAACCGTGCATTGAACTCTATGACCTTGAGCCCGTCGGCCGTTGCCATGAATTGGCCGTAGAGGACGCCGCGGAAAGGGGTTCCCTCGGCTTTCATCGCGTTGACGACGCCCTGGAGTATCTCCTTACCCTCCTCCAGGTCGCGCTCTTCCATGAACGGCAGCCTGTCGCCTGTGGAATAGCTCCCCATGCCGCCGGTATTGGGCCCGCGGTCGTGTTCAAATGCCCTCTTGTGGTCCTGGACGGGCGGCATGGCCGCGATTGTGGAGCCATCGCAGAACGCCTGGAGCGTGAATTCCTCGCCCACGAGCTTCTCCTCTATTAGCACGCTGCCATCCTTCTCGATAAGGGACCGGGCGTAGGCCACCTTATCCTCGATTTTGGTGAAGTGGTCGCCGCTCACCTTCACACCCTTGCCTCCTGTCAGGCCCAGCGGCTTGACCGCGACCATGCCGTAGTCCTTTATGACGCGGAGCGCATCAGTCTCGGTCTTCACGACCTCATGCCTGGGCGAGCCCTTTATGCGGTGCTTTTTGAGGAGGGAACGCATGAACGACTTGTCCCATTCTATCCTTGCCGCCGCCATGGTCGGGGATGCCACCGCCATGCCTGCCTTTTCCAGGGCATCGCTCACTCCTGCAGCGAGCGTCGCGTCCGGACTGGCAAAGCCAAGGTCGAACTTCTTCCCCCTGATGGCCGCAGAGACGGCGGCTGCGTCCTCGATGTCGCAGAGCCAGCTCTCCTTCGCCAGTTTCACGATGGCTGGGTTCTTTTTTGACATGACTGCGTAGAGCTCTGCGCCGGCTGCGATTTTCTCCGCTATCGCGTGCTCGCGTGCGCCGTTGCCCACCAGCAGGACCTTCATTTTTTCACCGTTTGCTGCCGAAGAGTTCGAAGAACGTGTCGGTCATGGAGCCCTTGAGGGGCTTCTTTATCACGAAGGCGCGGGCCTCGGGATAGGGCCTGAGCAGCTCGAAGCTGAAGTTTCCGTTGGGCGCGAGCCGTGGCGTGCCCTTTTTTTTGGCGCTCAATCGAAACGCCTCCTGATATAGCCTTCCTGGATGAGCATGTTGAGCCCCTCTTCAGCGCGCATTATGGCGATGGAATTCGCATGGGCGAACTCCTTGACGTCTATGAAGCCGTTGTGCAGCCTTATCCAGCCGTAGAGCGATTCCTTGAGAAGGTCGTCGCTCATCCCGCTCATCTTCGTCAGCTTCTTGTCCAGCTCACCCTTCTTCTGCTCGCACTCGAGCAGTATGCGGGTGTTGGCCTCGCTGGAGCGCACCAGATCATCGTATCTCGCGTTCAGGTCGGCGTGCCTGGCCTGCAGGTCTGTGAGCTGGGTGGAGAATTCCACCGCATCCCTGTCGATTATCTTCGATGCCTCGCCCAGGACCAGGTTTATCTGCGCATAGATGCTCGATGGCTTAACCACATAATAGTCTTCGGCCACCTGGATTATGTTCAGGAACGTCGGCAGCAGCTCGAGCAGCCTGGCCACCCTGCTCCTATTCGGCGGTATGGTGTAGGACAGCTCTATGGACTGGCCCTTGAACTCCACACGGTAGTCGAGGTAGGGCTTCCCTTTTATGTCCTGGCCCTTCATCTTCTCGACCGTGAGCGTCTTGTCCGAGTAGGAGATCTTCGTGAAACCAAGCCCTCCCAGAAGCGCCGCCAGGGCCTTGAGTGGTTTCTGCTGCTTCGCGGCAACCACTATCCTCTCTTCAGCCATGTGCATCATCCAGCACGACGTTCACAACGCCTTTTGTCGCCTTCCTCATCTTCACCAGCGAGAACACCTTGATGAGGTTCTTATCGTCTATGCCCAGCTGCCGGAGGAAAGAGATTATGGACGGCTTTGCATAGCCGAACTTCTCCATGATGGCGACCAGCTGCTCTCCGTCCAGCATCCCGTCGCCCCTCTCGAACTCCTCCTTGAGCAGAGTGACCTGGCTCTCGTTGAGGCCGAGCTCGTAGAGCATACGGACGAATTGTTCCCGTTCTACCTCTATGTTCATATCTCCACCCCGTATCATGTATTTGAGGAGCGGCTCCTCGCCGTCTATCTTCTCCATAAGGAACGTCATCACCTTCGACTGCCTCTCAGCGAAGATCATGTTCACGGCCGCGTCTCCGACACCGAACCTGGATATCTCATTGTCTATGAAGCTGGAATAGCCTATGGAATTCTTCACGTAGTCGCGGAACTCCCTGAGTATGAGGCGGAAGACGAATACCGTCCCGATGTTGCTGAAGATAGTCTTGTGCATGTCCGTAGGATTCTGCGTTGCGATGACGAGCGAGAAGTTGTATTTCCTGCCTTCACGGACTATGGTTATGACGTCGCTGCGCTCGTCCTGGGCTATCTTCCATGCCTCGTCCAGCACGACGAACAGGCGCACCTGCCGGTTGTCCTCCTGCATGCCCTCAGCGCGCATGAGCTCTTTTATGTACTGGAGTATCGTGAGGCCCGCAAGGCTGCGCATCTCCTCGGTTGGCAGGCCGTGCAGGTCTATGCACACAAGGCCGCTGCTCGTGAGCTTTCCTATGTCAAGCGTGGACGAGCCGGCGAAGAAGTCCGTCCCTTCGACTGTGAAGCGCCTGAGGAGGCGCGCTGCCTTTTTCTTGCCTGTCTTTTCAAGATGCCTGACCACGTCAACGAGCGTCGGCTTCCTGGCGTCGCTCTTGGTCAGCTGCCTGATTTCAGCGACCGCTTCAGCACGCCTGAGCGAACCGCCCTTTTTCTTCTTTTTCTCAAGAGCCTCGACGACCTCCTCCAGCCCAGGTTTCTTCTTGGCGCCGACGCTGTCATAGACGATCTCGAGCGATTCCTCTATATCGTCGCGCTCGTTCGGGTAGTTCTTCAGGTCCACGAGGATGTCGAGCGCAGAGATTATCTGTTTTATCCTGCTCCTTTTCGGCAGGCCAACCAGGTCGAGCAGGTTGAGGCGTTCCTTGGCGAGGTCTATGACCCTTCCGCCAGCCTGGCGCACCCATTTGTCGTACTCGCCAACCCAGTCCAGGATGATGGCGTTGGTGTTCCAGATGAGCGACGCACGGGTGAGGAACGTCTTGACTGTGTAGGACTTGCCCGAGCCGGTTATGCCGATGATGGCTATGTGCGGGTTTATCAGCTTCTCAGGGTCCCAGAAGACTGGCGTGCGCAGGAACCGCGTCTTGCCTATGTACACACCCTCGGATGGCTGGGAGAGGAGCAGTTCCTTGCGTGGCTCCGGCGGATGCACGAGAATCATCTTGCGCGCTAGCTCCTTGGAGAGCATGTAGGAAATTTTCATCGTTACCTCTGTATATGATATCTTCGAGGGCGTATATAAATATTGAGGATAACGCACGAAAAGAGAGCGGGGCTAAAACGCCGCTAGAACACTTCGTCCCGCATGTCTTCCTGCAGCGTCGGGGAGAACTGCTCCCACTCGAAGCACTTGATCATCTCGAGGTCGTTCAATTCCCTTATGTCGCAGCCCAGCGAACTCGAAAGAATCGTTTTCAGCTCTTTCGCCTGCCGCGAAACCCTGCTCAGTGCCTCGTCCCTCGTCAGGCCGGATGACGTCGTGGACGCGAATGCCAGTATCTCCACCGGCCTCTCGCCCTGGGTTATCCTCTCGAGGAGCCTGTTCCAGTAGGCCAGTTCCCGGTCTATCCTCATGGACTCGTCCGCCGCCAAGCGGACGGACTTGGATTTTTTGGTCTCCACGGTGCTCCGTTTGGTCTTTATCTCATCTATGTGGTTGGACAGGTCGATGGCGCTTATCATGAGCGATATCTTGACGACGTACTTCAGCGACGAAATCGCTTTTTCGAACGATTCAAACATCAGTTTTTTCTCCTCGTTGTCCTTGTCCATGGAACTCTCGTAGAATCGTATTTCCAGGAACTTCGAGGCATAATAGCCGTCGGCGGCCTTTCTTACGATGCAGTCGCGGGCAGGGGGCACCTCATAGTTGCCGTGAACCTCGATTATGTTCGTCGCCTTGGTTATGGCGGGTATGAACAGGTAGCCATATTTCCATAACGCCAGCGTGGCGGTGAAGAATGCGGCGGCTATCAGCGGCAGCAGCGGGTTCGCATAGACGAGCGAGATTATGATGGCGAGTATCCCGCCCGCAAGCGAGGAGATGGTTATTGCACGGTTTATTATCATACATACCACTTCGCATTCTTTATTTAAATGTGTTAGGCCAGGGAAATCCTCTCTTTGGAAGCATAAGAAAAACGGTTTTAACCATTGGATGAAAGGGCATGCTTACGTCGTAACTCTGCGGAAATGAGGTCTAGAAAAGAATATAAATCACTTTTGAACTGGCAAGTATGCAACAAGGCTTAAAGTGCTGGTTGCAAATCAACAAAAAAACACTCTCAAACGAGCTACCGGCGGAACGCCGGGAAGTCAAGCCTGTCTGAGAAGAAGCCTCTGCCAAAAAGGCAAGCATCTTCGTTGAAGCAGGAAGCTCACGCCTGAAGGCGTGGGTAGTTCACAAACCTTAGATAGAGGCCAGGCTCCGCAGGCCTATCTCGCTGCCCAGAAGCGAGCCGAGCTCCACGATGAACACAGCGGTGACGAGCAGCGAGAACAGCGGAGCCACCACAGTATAGAGCAGGGACTTGGCGAGCGCGTTGGTCGTGCTGCCGCTCACGACGGTTATGTCACCGCTGAAGTCGGAGGATGCGCCAGTCATGTTGGTGAAGTTCTGGCAGGCCGATACGGTCACATTGGTCAGGTTGGTGGCATTCGTCTGGTTGCCGGTGGCGTTTATCAGGGTTACGTTAAGCAGCGCGCACCGGCCGCTCATGAGGTCGAGTTTGCCGGCGAGCGCATAGTTGCTGTTCAGGTCGACGACGGGCACCGGTGCGTAGAAGCTGTTGTTGTTGAACGCAGCCATCATGGAGGTGGAATTGGCTATGTCGTCCTGCGGGCTCGGGAACACGAGCACGAACGTCGGGTAGAAGATGTAAAGGCCGACCGCCAGCGCGATGAGGAAGCCGCCGACCTTACGGGTGGCGAACAGCGAGCGCAGGACGAGGCCGACGGGGAATAGCAGCGACAGCGCATTCTGCTTGATGAAGACTGCTATCTGGGTGTTCAGGCCCACCAGGATCATTATCAGGTTGAGGGAGAGCAGCTGCGTGGAGAGGACGCCGGAAACGGACGAGAGATTGCCGAACGGGACCACGCTGAACGCGCCGAAATCGAGCGACAGGCCCTGGTAGTAGCCGAGGATGTTGAGCATCTGGATGAGCGACTGGAATAGCATGAAGAGCTCGGTGTTCACGAGGCTGAGCATGCAGATGAGCTGATCTACAACATTGCCGGTCGAGCAGCCTGGCGTGACTATGGACGAGCTCACGCTCGCGACCACGCCAGTCACGGCTGCGAACGAGCCGATGATGGCCGCGTTTATGAGCGACTGCAGCAGCTCCTCTATGCCGAAGTACTCGATGTTCTTGTAGCCGAACGCGCGGCCGACACCGAAAAGGATCCCAGCCAGCACTATGGAGGCAGTGACAATGATTATGGCAATGCCCATGCCCGCGAATTCTTCTGCCATCGGAATGAATTGCTGTCGCAGGATTAAATAGGTTTTGCTCTACGCCCTTCGGAGGAGCCTCTTAGCAGCGTAGATCATGCTCGTCGTGCCGCGGACGTAGAACGGCGCCTTTTTCGTCACGAGATTCGCCTGCGGGAGGGATTTCATCAGCATCCAGGGATTGTCGATGTCGAAATCGGGCAGTTCAGTCCACGTCGAGCCGAACTCGAACAGGAAGTGGCTGTCGCTCCCTGCTGCCCGAGGCAGGTTGTTCTTCACCGCGAAGGACTTCGCCTTCTGGTTGAACTCGTCGTTCAGGCACCGGGCATTGAAAGCTTCCACGATGTCGACTTTCGTGGCTTCCTCCTCGGTTGCATGGTTGGCGGAACGGCCGTAGTCGAACATGTGCGGCAGGTAGGCGAGGCCGGCCTGGCCATGGATGCGGTCTACGGCTTCCAGGAAAGGGATGCCTTTTGGTATGAACTCGTTAATGTAAAGGCCGATGAGGTCGCCCTTGTCCGTCAGTATCTCCTCGCCTGGGATGAACCGCATGCCAAGCGAACGTGCCTCTCGGTGGGCCCCCACCGAGTAGTGGTCCGCGAGCGCAGGGATTATGCCGAGCTTCTCTGATTTTCTCTTCAGGTCTTCGATGCGGGTCAGCGAGTCGGGCGAGTACCGGGTATGCACGTGGAAATCGATCCTCATATTGCCGCACCGCGGTCCTCAGACCACCGCACCGTTCTTCTCCAATGCTGCCATTATCCTGTCGGCAAGTTCATTTACGTCTTTGCTTTCCAGCCTTTTTTCGCCCTTCAGCATCAGCCTTCCGCTGGCATAGACGCTGACGGAATAGTCGCCTATCTTCGCGATGAGGACGACCGGGCTGGCTGCGGCCACTGAGCCGATGGTGGCGAGCGCAGTCTCAGCCTTCTTCAGGTCGAGCTTGCGCTCCCTGAGCTTTATCTCGTATGCATTTGCGCTGGCGCACGGCTCGACCACGAAATATTTCATCCGAGCCTCGCCCTCCAGAATATCTTTTTGCTGAAGATATCAAAGAAAACCGCGTCCGGGGCCCTGGCGAAGGGCTTGCCGATGAGGCAGTTGGCAGCCTGGGATGCAGCGAGCGTTCCTGCAAGCGCCGCAGCCGGGCAGAGGACTCTCTCGCAGGATGGGGCCGCAGCCCCGCGTGTGACTTGGAATGCCTTGCGGAGGCTGTAGTTCCTGAAAACGCTCACGATGCCGCGGGTTCCCGATGCGGCGCAGAATACGTATGGTATCCTGTTCTTCCCTGCGAGCTGCGATGCCGCAAGCTTCGTTGCGGCACTGTCAGAGCCGTCCAGGAGGATTGACGCTCCCGCGAGGGAAGAACTGGGGCTGAACCTGCCGCGCAGGCTCATCCGCACCGCGGGGTTTATCTCCCTGGCGCGTTCCAAGGCCGCTTTGGTTTTGGGCTCGTCCAGCGAGCAGTGGGTTGCCAGCAGCTGCCGGTTGAAATTCGTCAGCTCGAAACGGTCGTGGTCGAAGACGATGAAGCGCTCGGCACCCATGCGCAGGAGGTTCTCCAGCATGAAGCCGCCGGTCCCCCCGAGGCCGATGATTGCGAATGTGGCTTCTCTCATCCTCTTCTGTTGGCTGGAAGTGAATGCGTTGCGAAAGAACTTCTGCGCATACATTGGCTCACTTTGCCTTCCCCATCTTGTCCCTTATTCTCTTCAGCTCATCCTTGTGCACCTCGCCGGTCTGGAGTGATGTGAGGTTGCGGAGCATCTCTATGCGCTTGCGCACGTGCGGGTCTATGGCGCGTTCCCTGAACTGCCCGAAGTGCGTGACGTGGTAGAAGAATATGGATACCGCCACGAGGAGCAGGGCTGACGTGAACAGCTTGCCGATCACCGTGTGGGGGACTATGTCACCGTAGCCCACGCTGGTCATGGACGCGGTAGTGAAGTAGATGGAGTCCACGAATGCCAGATGTTCGACAACCATGTAGAACGGCACGGCCACACAGTATACCAGGAAGACCATCGTCGCAGCGGACAGGAAACGCTTTGTCACCGGGTCCTCAAGGTCGAACATGAGGGGATAACGAACCGTGAATTTAAAATGCATACAGGCTCAGCGGAGGAAGAGCACCCTGCGCTTTTTCCCCGGCTTCTTCTCCCTGGAGCCTTCTGCCACTACTATCAGGTCGTCCTTGGAGGCGAGCACCTTGCTGCGGAAGATGTTCACTGCCATGCGCTCATTGAGGAAGAACCAGAGCGACGCCGCGCGTATGGCGCTCCAAAGGAAGAACACTGAGAACGCACCGAAAACAAGCGAAAGCCAGTTGAAGGCCGGCGGCAGCATGAGCATGCTGACGAAAAACGGCGTGTTGGCGAAAAGGATGAAGAACAGCGCCGATATCAGCACGTTGCGGATGAGGACACCCTTGTTGGCCTGGGGCGTGGTACGTGAGAATATCGTCGCCAACGCGTCGAAAAGCCGCTTGGCAGACAGCAGCAGCCGGTAGATAGGTATGAGCGAAAGTAGCCCGAGCGCCACGAGCAGGACCATGTCTGCGGGGATGGTATAGCTGCCGGCGGCAAGCGGGAACTGCAGGTAAAGTCTGCCGAACCAGAAGAACAGGAGCGCTCCCAGGAGGTATATGATGTCGAACGTCACCTTCTTCAGTTCAATCATGAATAGCTTGTGGAAATAGCCCTGTGGCTCGAACGCACTTATGACGTTACGGAAGTATCCGGACGAGTCACGGAGGGTGTCGAGGAAGCCGGATGGCAGGGTCCGCTTCATGCCCAGATAGAGGCCGTCGCTGCGGTTGAGGGCCAGGGAGCATATGATGGAGGTCAGCAACACGCCTACCGATGCTATGCCAACCAGATTCGTCTGGGCCACGCCAAGACTCTCCTTGGCTATGAGGAGGGAGAACTCACCCAGCGGAAGCATGGCAAGGCCAACGAAGACCGCCGAGCGGCCACTGGCACTTATCAGGAAGAAGCTGAAGGAGGTCGCCAGGAAAACTGTGACCAGGAACATGCCTATGAGGACGATGGTGAGGGGCGCCGAGGCGATCAGGGCTGCCGGGGCTATCAGCATGCCTATGGAAAGGAAGAAGAACGGGGGAAAGAGGCTGCTGAAGGGCCGGATCGCGCGCTCGAAGTCCCGCCCGTTCGGCAGGCCTGCGATTATGCTGCCTGCCAGGAATGCGCCTATGGCGGGGGTGAGCCCCAGCAGCAATGCAAGGACGCTCATCCCTATGCCCAGGGTGAACGAGAATAGTATGAGCGCATCCTCGGACTGGTAGCGCATGATGGCCGCGGATATCCTGCGCATGACCTGCAGCAGGACCACGTAGCCGAATGCCAGTATGCCCAGGGACAGGAGGATTGCACCGAATATGTTGCCGGCAGCGTAGCCCCCGGTTCGCAGGCTGGAGAAAAACGTGAGCAGGAAGACCGCGACCACATCCTCTATGATGAGTATCGTGATGAGCAGGGGCACCTCCTGCCGCTCAACCAGCCGCTTCTGTTCCAGTATCTTCATCATGATTGCCGTGCTGCTCATGGAGAAGATGGCAGCCACATAGAGGGCGGTGATGGAATCGAACCCGATGAGCACTGCAACCTCGTGCATCACGATGAACGTTATGAGCAGGATTAGGAAGCTCGCGAGCACCGGCCGGATTCCAGCGGCCAGCAACTTGGCGATGCTGAACTGCACGCCTATCATGAAAAGCAGGAGCACGGCCCCTATGTCCGCGAAGGTCTCTATAGTGGGCAGGTCGACCAGCCGCAGGACGTTCGGCCCGATGAACATGCCGGCGATAAGCAGGCCGGCGACCTGGGGGACCCTCAGCCTAGCCGAGATTATGACGGCTAGTGCTGCGAACAGCAGCACCCATCCGAAATCGAATATGGCTGCACTTGCCATGTCGTCCACGACTTAAATGATAACTGGTGATTGGGGATAGGATGGAGGTAGTATAAAAATATTCTGTGCTATCCCAATGCATGGAGATGTTCATAGAATGCCTTGGCGCGTCGCGGGAAGTGGGGAGGAGCGCATTTCTCGTCCACACGGACAAGAACGTGATGCTCGACTACGGCATAAAGATTTTCGA
>CAYZNP010000015.1:0-12647 GCA_964479815.1 Microcaldota archaeon | reverse complement strand
AAAAAAGGGATTATCAACCTATCTGCCGCCGGGCCTGACGAACGTGGGCGGCTTGGTGAACAGGTAGTATTTCTCGTTGCCCTGCAGCTCGCTGAGTATGCGGTGCACGAATATGCCCAGCGGGTCGGTCAGCGTCGGCACGCGCTTGTGCAGGTCCGCGAACGACTCGAACGGCTTCGCTTCCCTTTCATGGAGTATGGCCTCCATGGTCTTCTTCCCTATGCCTGGGAGCAGGTCGAGCGTGTGCACGCGTATGGAGATGGGCCTGGCATTGTTGATGAAAGCGACGAACTCGGGCTCCCTCTCCTCGACCGCCTTCTTGAGCATGCTAGGCAGGAACTCCCTGGCGCCGTTGGTCAGGTCCTCGTAGCGTATCCTGCCCTTTATGTGGAGCACCTCTGTCCTGCCTTCCTTGCCGACGTTTAACTTCTGGCTGAGCATTATGCTGGACGCAGGGTTTACAGTGGCCTCCAAAAGCGTGAAGAACCTGGTGCCGAGCAGCTGCACCGCGGGCTCCTTGCGGAGCGCCTCGGCATGGCCTGATGGCAGATACTCGATGACCCATGCAAAGTCTTCCATCGCCATCCCCTTACGCGAGTTCCTTGACTATCTCGTTTATCTCCTCTTCCGAGGCTTCCACCTTGTCCTTGGACAGGATGGCTTTCACGGTGGCTGGACTGTCTGGCCGTATGTCAATGAGCTTCGCGGCCAGTTCCTCGCTGATTTTCCCGGCTTTAACTAGCTTCCCCTTGAGGTCGCCTACCTTCTTGGGCTCTATCTTCACGGTGACCTCGAGGTTCTCAAGGGCCTGGGCCTGCTCGTAGCCGAGCTCTCCCCCCTCCTTCCTGGCGGCGAGTATGACCTTCGCCTCGGCTGCGGTCACCGCCCTAGACGATTTCATGTCCATCAGTATCACCTATAGGCTGAGAGTCAGGTGGATGGGGCTGACCACCACCTTCTTCGTCTTGTTGTAGTCCTTGACCTCGACGACGTAGCTTTTGCCTCTCTTCTCCACCACAAAGCCGTGCCTGTTGGAATACCGCAGGTGCGGCATGCCCAGCCACTTGGCCTTAGGCCTTATGACTACCTTGTCGCCGACCTTGAACGTCTTGACATACTCTGCGACAGTGACGGTGCTTTTGCCTTTCAAGCGCCGTGTCTGCCTGTTCATCGGACCCTTTGAAGCTCTGACCATATGAATCACAAAGCATTAGTCTTTCCTCACGTTTTGATATGAGAAAGTCTTTTTAAACAGTATCTCCCGTTGTATATATAAATACTTTTTAAAAGAGGGTGGTCTTTTGTCTAAGAAACCGGATTTTGTAATCACGAACATGGTCGCATCCGCTTCTCTCGGTCTTGAGCTGGACCTCTATGCGTTGGCCAGCAAGATAAAGGAGATAGAGTACGAGCCCGAGCAGTTCCCCGGCGCAATCCTGAAGTTCAAGGAGCCGAAGGCGTCCCTGCTGCTGTTCAAGAATGGCAAGGTGGTCTGCGTCGGCTGCAAGCAGCGCATCCTCATAGAGAGGACCATCGACAAGACCATAAAGATGCTCACCCCCTACGCCAAACGCATAAACAGCACCAAGAAGCCGAAAATCGACATAACCAACATCGTGGCATCGGCCAACCTCGGCCTGGAGCTCGACCTCTACAAGATAGCCTCCAAGCTCAAGGACGTGGAATACGAGCCCGAGCAGTTCCCCGGTGCAATCCTGAAGTTCAAGGAGCCGAAGGCGTCCCTGCTGCTGTTCAAGAACGGCAAGGTCATATGCGCCGGTGCCAAGAACGAGAAGGAGATACGCATCGTGCTCGACAAGGCCAAGAAGCTCCTGAAGCCCTATGCCGAGACGCGGCGATAGCATGAGCAGGCCGGTCATTCCATCACTTTTCCTCCTTTTCGTCTCCATCCTGATTAGCGGCTCGCTCGGCCTCAAGAGTGTCGAGGAGTGCGGCCAGCTGGAGGGGGCGCCCGAGAAAATCGAATGCTACCACCTGGCTGCGGTCACCATGGCATACCTCCAGGGTCCTGTTTCCCAGCAGCCCGTGCAAGGCGCCACGGTCCCCGCCGGCCAGGATGCGCAGAGCATATGCGGGGAGATTCTGAGCGTTTTCAATACCGGCGCTTCTGCGCCTGATATCCGCCAGCGCGCGAACATGGAGGCGAACGACTGCTTCTTCGATGTGGCCAAGATAACCCGCGACCCGTCAATCTGCAGCTCCATCGAGGATAGGATTGACATCGGCTCCGGGCTTTCCGGGGCGACCACCACCCAGGACATGTGCCTATACGAGGCCACCAGGCTGGCCCAGTTGCGGCCGCAGAACTATTTTGAGGCCCATCCCGACAGCCTGTGCCACGCGCTGTTCATACTGCCGCTGGTGCTAGTCGGCGCGGTGCTGGCCGGCCGCAGGCAAAATTAGACTTCCGTATCCATTATCTCGAGGGCCTTCTTCACGCTCATGCCCTCCCTTATGCCGAGGTCTTCGGCCCAGGTGGTCGTGGACCTTATCTTTGCCTTTTTCAGGTCCTCGAGGCACTTGACGCCGGACACGAAGGCGGCGATGTCGCCGACCTTCTCTGCGGTTTCCTTGTCTATGTAGCTGCAGGCGATATATCCTTTCTTTGCCTTCACGACAATGAGCGGTAGGTTTCCGATATCCTGCTTCAGCGCCACGTATTTCTTGCCTTCGAAGGATACCTCATCCATAGGAGCCCCTCTCCTTTCTCCTCTGCTCTTGCTGCTTCAGTTTCTCGAAGATTCCCCTGTGCTTGGCGCAGCTTATGCAGTAGTATACGTCCCTGAAGCCCGTGTAGGTCACGTTGTCCTCTTTCAGGTCCGTGGTAAAATGAGTCCTTGTGGAATATTCGACCGCCTTGTTGCGGGGAACGGCCCTGCCGCACGAGACGCATCTTTCAAGTCTATCCCTTCCCCGTCGCGTGCCCATGTGAAATCACTTGATGCTGTGGAGTCTTCCCAGACGCGTCCCGTCCAGACGGAATACTAATGCATCGTTGAGTTTAAATAGATTGTTGTTAAGAACGGGCCCAAGATGCTCTTCCGACGTGGAATTTATGGGCGAGCCGACCAGCGGGTTGAAGGCAGGCATTAGCACTAGTTTTATCTTTTTGTTGAATCTTTCGTAGCGCGCGGCTATTTTTTCCCCGTCCGCTGGCGCCACGAGCCACACCGCCTCGCTGTGCCTCCTGCCAAGCGTGTCGGTCATGGCCACGAGCGGATGCTGGTGGCCGCTGACGAGATACTCGCAGCCCATCAGCTTATCAGCTGGCCACGAGTGGCCGTGCATGAGGCCGAGCCCCTGGTATACGAAGCCTTCGGACGGTATTATCTTCGCGCTGCCGCAGCGCTCTATGCCGCCGTCATGGTTGCCGCGGACCACCGTCACTTCGCAAAGCAGCGACAGCCGCGCGAGCACGTCCGCTGTCATGGGGTCCAGCATTGTTATGTCCTCCTTCACGTCGCCTAGGAGTATGAGCCGTTTCGCTTTGTGCCCGGTTATGAGCATCTTCAGCTTCTCAAAGAGCCGCAGGCTGAACTGCTCGTCGAATATGCCCTTCCTGCGGAGCTTTGACTCCATGCCGAAATGGGTGTCGCCGACTATTATCGCGCCCCTGTGGAGTATGGCTGGGGCGTTATAGAGGAATTTCATAGCCCCTATGCACCCGAGCGCAAAAGGCCCACATGCTTCACTTCCCTGCCCACATAGTCCCTGCTGCCTATGTCCTTCCTGTGCCAGACCTTCCCGCCTATGGAGGATGCGGCCGCCTCTGCCTTCGCCTCGGCCTCCTCAAGGCTGTTGCCGCTGGCGCAGATGGCAAGCGTGCGCCCCTTCGTGGTGAAGATGCCCTTGGGCTTCATATCCACAGAGTCGAAATACGCCTTCGCGCCGTTGTTCCACAGGGCGCGCTCGTCTATGGATATCCTGCTCTTCTTCGGCTTGTCCGGGTATCCCTCCGGCACCACGTACTTAACCATAGTCGCCTTCTCCAGGAACGATGCAGGCGCGAGCGAGCCGTCCGCTATGGAGGTCAGCACCTCGACCAGCTGGGTGCGCAGCAGCATGAGGTTGTTGAGCGTTTCCATGCCGCCGAAGGTGGCATAGACGTCTACCATGACGGTCCCCTGTTTCGCGACCATGAACCTGCCGCATATGGGCCCCCTGTAGTCGACGCCCTTGGCCCTCAGGATCCTGATGAGCTTCTCCATGCAATTGCGCGCATAATCCATGTCCGATTGCCTCATGAACGGCAGCAGCCTCCCTGAGGAGTAGCTTCCCATCCCCCCTGTCAGCCTGCCGACGCTTTTCTCCAGCGCCCTCCTCTCGGCATGCACCGGCGGCATGAGCGCTACGCTCTTTCCGTCGCTCAGCGCCTGGACCGAAAAGGACTCGCCTTCAACCCATTCCTCCAGCAGGACCGAGCCATGCCGCTTTATGAGCAGCTTCGCCTCCTTCATGATGTCCGTTTTCTTCCTGAAGTCCATGTCGCCGACCCGCGTCCCCTTCCAGTCCACACGGACCGCAGGCTTCATCACAAGGTGCGGCATGGCCGCCATCGCCTTTCTGACGTCCGCCTGGGTCTTGCAGACCGCGAACGCCGGCCTGGCTATGCCTGCCTCCACCATGAGGTTCGCGGCGTAGGTGGTGTTCTCGCCGACCGCGCTGGCCGAGCCAAGCGGCGAGACTGGCGTTATGCCCGCATCAGAAAGCGCGTCAGCGAGCCCCTTCGCCTGGGCAGCCTCGGACGTGACCAGCGCCAGGTCGATCTTCTCCCGTATGGCCCATCCGCCTATGGCCTCGATGTTGGAGAAATCGCAAATGAAGAATTTCTGCGAGAAATTCTCTATGCCAGGGTTCCTGTGCTCCATGGCCACCGAGAGCTCGCAGCTGCGCGCAAGCTGCTCCGCAAGTATGTGCTCCCTTGCACCATCGCCGACGAGAAGGACCTTCATGAGCGGAATACCCGTTCATTATATAAAAATGCGGCTACTTGCCGTAGCAGGTGGCGGTCACTACCCTCCCTATCGTCGTCTGGCTGCGCGCGTTCGGGTTGTGAAGTACGAGATAGACGTCCCCGGCCTCCGACCTATAAACCTTGCAGTCGCCGTTCTGGACCCAGCTTCCGCCGCAATAATACTTGAATCCGCTGCCAGCGTTGTAGCTCTGGTAGCCCTCCTTGTCGGTGGCATACCAGTCGAAGGGACCGGACAGCGACCGCAGGGTTATGTTATAGACGCAATATTCGTAGGTGTCCACCCGCGGCCCGCCCAGGTCCTGGTAGCTGCTCCACTGCGGCTGGATTATCTTGGTATCGTCCACAAGCGTCCACGGCCCGTATTGCGTGCCAGCGGTTTGCGGCTCCTGCATGGTGCCGGACGAATTGCAGTCGCCGACTTCGAACGTCTGCGATGCATTGAGGCAGTCCTCGATGGTGGCTCCCGGATACCATGCCCCGGCGGTGTCAAAAATCAGCCAGATCTCCCGCGTCCCATTAACCGTGGAATAGTGGTAGTGCAGCGTGGCGTTGGACGCATCTTCGTAGTGCGCCCTTATGGCATCGAATACCGCCTTGGAGTTGCTATCATTGCCTATGTAGACCTCTGCGAACGCATGGTGGCAGTCTGGGATCAGGAGCACCTTCGCATTGCCTCCTACGGCTTCTACCATGGACGCGACGAGCATCGCCTGGTTCTTGCAGTCGCCAGATTTCGTCTTGAGCGTCTCATTGGGATAATAGGGCGCGTTCATGTCCAGCGGGACGTTCTGGTAGAATACGTTCGTGGTCACCCAGTCATATATGTCAACCAGCTGGTTCACCGAATAGGCGCCCGGATGGTTCTGTATCGCATTCGAGGCCGCAATCCTGACGTCTATGTCTGTTGGCGTGAACTTCCCGCAGTAGGCCTGCATATAAAAGCCGCAGGGGCTTTCGTTGTGGTAGTTGCACGCATAATACCCCGGCTCGGTAAGCTGGTCCGAAGGGCAGTCGGCGATGTCGTAGACCACAGTCCCGTCAGGGCACGTGACCGTTTCCGGGCATTGCGAAGCGTCGGAAACAGCCGAGCCGTCGGGGCAGATGTAAGTCCCGCCTTCGCTGCCGTCGCATACGCCGTCGCCGTTCATATCCATGCAGCATCCGCCATCATTGCTTATGTAGGGAGAGTCGCATGTGGGATTGAAGATATTGCAACAGCCCGCTAGCACGATGAAAGCGCATACAAGCGCCGGGATGGCAGATCGCACAACCCGATTTCCACCTAAAGGATAAAAAACCCGCCTCAACCCTGGCTCGCCTGATAATCCGCCTGAATGGCCCAGCAATCCAGGCAGCGGATTAAAAGAGAATGCATGCAAATTTGCTGCCATGGCACGCTTTGCAGCCCCAGAAACCGAATCCAGGAAGAAGGAGCCCATTTCAGACGAAGGCGCCGCCCTGGGCGGCATAGCCCAGAGCCAGCCGGTGAAAAAAATCACGCCCCAGCAGGAGGGTAAAATCATCAGCCAGGCGATGAAGGCATTCAATCTTAGCCAGGCAACGGTGAGGTTCTATGTCGCACTTGCCGCAGTAAGGGAGCAGAAGCGAAAAGAATTCTGCCAGGGCAAGGGCTGGGACTGGAATGACCTTAGCGAGGAGCAGTCGCGGGCGGCCGCGGATTATGCAAAGGGCAGTAAGGAGTACAAAGACGCTTTCACTGCGCTCGGGAAGGCTTTTGATGAAAGGAACCGCGCGTTGGAGGCGCTGGGTTTCACCAGCGACGTAAAATACTGGATTGAAGTTCAGGTTGAAGGACAAACGCTGCGCAGGGTGGAGGTGCCGCGCATCCGCCACCAGGCGGTGGACATCGCCTCACGTGAAGACCTGAAGGAGAACCTCCGCCTTTTCGAGTCCATGATTTCGCCGATTATCCTGGCTGCCATGGACAGGAAGCTCCTGCCAGAAGACGGGAAGACGCGGAAGGGCATAAGCAGGGTGTTTTGCTACCTTATCAGCAACGACTTTCTGAAGCAGTTCAACAGTGATGCGGCCATGGTGGGCTATATCACGGATGTTTACCTGAGATCTAAAGGCTAACGGTCGTTCCCTGCCATCCTTAGGGAAAGGAAGAGGCTGAAAAGGTCGTCGTTGGAGAGCGGCGCTCTTCCCCAGCCCCAGTCAATCACCAGTTGCTTGAACACACCGTCATCTGCAGCGTTGAGATAGATTAGAAGGTTGCTTTTGTCCACAAAGGACGGCTCAAGCAGGGGGCACAGTTCGACGAGGTCAGAATCCGCCGCGTTCTTCGGGTCGGAAGTGCTTTTGAGTATGCGGGGCACATTCCGGAGGATGAGGAAAACAGAGCCGAGCTTGAGTTCCGGGGTAACGACGCTGTCCGTCTCTCCATAAAGCAGACCTGCACAGGCAGGGACTATCGCGCCGATTTTCGCTTTCTCCTCTATGGTCGAATCAACCTTTGCCAGGGAGCCCTCCACTCCGCGGTAGACTGCCACCATCTCGGCAGGAGTAAGGCCCAGGAGGGCTTTGCCCAGGTTCGTTTCGGCCTCCATTATCTTCGCATTGCCTTTGGGGTACAAAACGCAGTATTTCATAAGCGTGTCTATCGCCGATGTTGCCGCTTTCCTGGCAAGAACGATGTTCTCGCCTTCCTCTTCCTGCTGCGCAGGACGGGCAACTGCCGTGGTCCTGGCCGTTGGGACATCATATGCCGCATCCTTTACCAGGGCTCCTGAGAGAAGGACTGCTGCTGCGGCCGCCGGCAGGCATTTCAAGAGTGGCGGCACACATTTCAAGGCCCTGCGGAGTGCAGGCCCGGCAGGCCTCTGGGGCATGCCTGCCCCTGGGTCCCGCCAGGTCAGCTGGCGTACGCCCGGCATGTTGTTCATGGTATCATATTGTGGTAAAACAGTTTATAAAGCGAGCGGTGCCGTCCTGGACGGCTGGTTCCGGCGGGCCAGCCAGCCCATGCGGTTCCCCGCCCCAGCGCCTGTTCCCTGCGGAAATGAGGCTGGAAAACCCCTTAAAATACGCCCTGCGAATCCTCGATATGCCCTATTTCCGCCACGACCATGTGCGCCCCCACCAGAAGGAGCT
This sequence comes from Microcaldota archaeon, assembly GCA_964479815.1. Classification (GTDB taxonomy): domain Archaea; phylum Micrarchaeota; class Micrarchaeia; order Anstonellales; family Bilamarchaeaceae; genus Bilamarchaeum. The sequence continues at coordinate 4,537 of CAYZNP010000015.1, read as the reverse complement.
GATGGAGGATATCTGCTCGGCTATAGCGGATGGCCGGAATTTCATGGCCCAGGCGCCGACCGGCTCTGGGAAAACAGACGCCGCGCTCTCCGCGGCCATAACCTGCGCCCTGGAACGCAACCAGAGCGTTTTCTTCCTCACGCCCAAGATATCCCAGCACCGCATCGCGCTCGATGTGGTGCGCGGAATCGCGAAAAAACACTCGCTGGGTCTGAGGGCCGTGGACATGGTCGGCAGGTTCCACTGCTGCATAGACCGGTCGCTCTCCCAGCTGGACAACGAGAGCTTCCAGAACGCGTGCGCGCGGAGGCGGAAGAAGCAGGAGTGCATTTTCTACGGGAATGCGCGTGGCTACGGCCGCCTTGGCGAGCTGAAAGCCGAACTGGTGTTCAGGACTGCCATGGGCGGCTATGGCGCAGCCAAAAGCCACGACGAGCTCATCAGCCTCGGCAGGCAGCATGGCTGCTGCCCCTACGAATGGCTGCTGAAGCTGGGTGAATCATCCAATGTGATAATCGCCGATTACTACCACCTCATGGTGCCGAAAATCCGCGACGGATTCATGGCCAAGGTGAAGAAGCGGCTTGAGGACTCCATCATCATAATAGACGAGGCGCACAACCTCGCCTCCCGCGTCCGCGAGAGCCTGTCCAGCTCGGTGAACAGCTTCACCTTCATGCGCGTGAAGAAGGAGATGCGCTACCTCGGGCTGGATTCCGGCCCGGTGGACGAGGAGTTCGCACTGTGGGCAGAGAGGATACTCGCCAAGGACGAGGAGCGGATCGTTTCACCATATTCACTGCACGATTTCATCGCAGGCTTCGGCCTGACCGTTGACGAAATCCTGCCTAAGCTGGCTGAAGCAGGCTTCGACTTCGTTGAAAAGACAGGCCGGAAGAGCGCATGCCTCAAGCTCGCGGCCTTCCTTACTAGTTGGAACGAAGGAAAAGAGGAATGCGTCCGCGTGCTGAAAAGGAAGCACGGCTTTTTCTTCCTTTCAAAGCGGCTGCTCGACCCTTCGCCCGCGACCAGGGTGCTGAACGCCTGCGCTTCGTCCGTGCTCATGAGCGGCACCCTGCTGCCGCTGCAGATGCACAGGGACGTGCTCGGCCTTGACCCGCAGCGGACGGTCATGAAGAACTACCCATCGCCGTTCGACAACGGAAGCATAGTCAATATCGTAACGCCGGACGTGACGACCAGGTATTCCAGGCGCGACGAGGAGGGCTACGCTGCCATAGCAGGCAAGCTTGATGCGGTGATAGCAGCGACGCCCGGCGGCACCGCGGTCTTCTTCCCCTCCTACGTCGTCATGGACGCGGTCCTCCCGCTCATGCGCCAGCGCAACATGCTGGTGCAGAAAAGCGGCATGAAGCCCCCTGAGGTGCGGCAGATGCTCAAGGACTTCCGGCATGAGGGGCCTGGCGGGCATGGCGTGCTGTGCGGCGTCCAGGGGGGGTCGCTGGCAGAGGGGGTCGATTACTGCGAGGGCGAGATAAAGACAGTCGTCATCGTGGGCGTCGCCCTGGACGAGATGGACGTGGAGAGCCGGGCGCTCATAGACTATTACGACACGAAGTTCGGCAGGGGCTGGGACTACGGCTATCTCTACCCGGGCACCATAAAGGCGCTCCAGGCCGCCGGCCGGGCGCGCAGGAAGGAGGGCGACCGCGTCGCTGTGGTCTACATGGACGAGCGCTTCCAGTGGAGCAGGTACTCATGGATTTTAAACAGGAAAGAGAAAATCGTTGTGACCGAATGTCCGGAAGCCGAGGTAGGGAAATTCTGGAAGGAACCAGGGGATGCGGATGCTTTACACGGTAAAATATGCGCCAAAGAAGCTCGATGAGCTGCTGGGCAATGAGGAGAAGATAGCCCAGATCAAGAACTGGGCGCTCCACTGGCTCAGCGGCAAGAAAAGGAAGCCGCTTCTGGTCTGGGGCCCTCCGGGCACTGGAAAGACCTCCATAGCATATGCCATAAGGCAGGAGTTCGACCTTGACCTGCTCGAATTGAACGCGAGCGAGCTGCGCAACCGCGAGCGTGTGGAGCGCATAACCCACGGCGCGTCGCTGGCAGGCGGGCTTTTCGGCCGTGGCAGGATGGTCCTGATTGACGACGCGGACGTGCTGGCCGGGCGGGCGGACAGCGGCGGCTCGGGCGCGATTGCGGAATTTTTGCGCGAATCGCCCTGCCTCACGATAATCACAGCCACCGATGCCTGGGACAAGAAGCTCGCTCCCATACGCAACGAGTGCGAGCTGGTGGAGCTGAAGCGGGTAAGCAAGGTATCGATACGCAAGCTGCTATCGCACATCGCCACGCACGAGAAGCTCGGGCTCTCGCCGGATGCCATCGCAGCCATATCCGACAATTCGCACGGCGACGTGCGCGCTGCGCTAAACGACCTGCATGCGCTCCATCCGACCCTGCGCGACACAGAGAAGGACATATTCACGACCATAAGGGACATACTGAAGGCGGAGACGTACGCGGCGGCGAAAGAGGCGGTCCGCGGCGACATAGACTACGATACCATCAAGCTGTGGATAGACGAGAATATCCCAATCGAGTACGAGGCGCCGGAGGACATCGCAGCAGCCTACGAATCGCTTTCCAGGGCGGACATCTTCGACGGCAGGATAAGGAAGCAGAAGTGGCAGCTCCTCAAGTATTCCATCGACCTGGCGACCGTGGGCGTGGCGCTCGCGAAGACGCATGCGTACAGGAAATTCACGAAATACAATTTCCCGTCCTGGCTGCGGCACATGTCAAGGACCATGGAACGCAGGGCGATGCTGAAGGCGATCGGCACGAAGCTGGGCGCAAGGCTGCATGTAGGGAGGAAGGCAGCGTTGTACTACCTGCCGCTGATAAAGGACTACGGAACGAAGCAGCCCGAGGCTGTGATGGGCTTCTACGGTTTCGAGGACGAGGAATTCGCATTCATAATGGAGACGAGCGTCAGCAGGGTAAAGAGGGACTAGAAGTCGGTCACTTTCGTCTGGCCTTCCTTCGTCCTGGGCTTGTGCCTTTCGGTTTTCCTCAGTTCGTCAGCCACTACGAATGAATCATCCTGTTTTTTCGCTGCGCCCCTTTCAATATCGCCTGCACGCTTCATGCCGTGCAGGATGCTCTTCATCCTCTTTTCGCGGTTCTGCGAGGCGTAATGGTAGTATTCGTCCCTTGTCCCTTTCGTCATCAGCACGATTACCTCGCCTTCCTTCAGCCTCGCAGCCCTGCCGCGCCTCTGTATGCTCCTTATCTCGCTGGGGATGGGCTCGTAGAAGATGACCGCATCCACCGCTGGGATGTCCAGGCCTTCCTCGCCGATGCTGGACGCGACCATGACGTCGAACTTGCCTGCGCGGAAATCCGCAATCGTCTCTTCCTGCATCTTCTTGGTCACACCGTCCTTCTTGCCCACGAAGCGTTTCGCGCTTATGCCGTTCGCCCTGAGCACGTCCTCTATCCTCGCTATCTGCGACCTGTACTGGACGAAGACAATCATCTTCTTGCCCGAGCCGGACAGTTTCTTCACAAGGTCTATGAGCACCTTCATCTTCGGGTGGTCCTCATCCTTCTTGCACAGCTCCTCCACCTTGTTCATGGCCGGCTCGTGGAGCAGCAGCTTCGCAGACTTGCTCTCCTTTTCGCTGAGTTTCTTCAGGTATTCCCTTACCGGATAGATGCCCTGGGTCTCAAGCAGTTCGGTCATGTGGAGGAGGTGCAGCAGCACTGAATACTGGATCAGCGCCGGGTATTTGATTGGGTGCGGGATGTTCAGGATGCGCTGGCGGAGCTGGAGGAACTGGCCCTTGTGCTTCAGGGGCGGCGGGAATCCCATGCCCGCGAGCCGCTGGGCGTATTTTCCTGTTAGCGCATCAAGTTCCTTCTTTATCTCCCTGAAATGGTCTGACAGCTCCACTGGAATCCACGTTATCGTGCTCTTCTGCACGTACGGCGACACGTCAGCGTCTTCGTGGCCGCGTATCTCCACGTTGGCGATGTGCAGCGCGTCCATTACTTCGCGTATGCGGTCGCGGCGCCCGCCAGGCGAAGCGGTCAGCCCTACGAATAGCGTATCCTTGCCCGCGAGCTTCTCTGCGACGTACGTATACGCGTAATCGCCCACCGCCCGGTGGCATTCATCGAAAATCACGAGCGAAAACGACGGTTCCAGCAGCCCTGTCATCAGGTCGTTCCGTATGGTCTGCGGCGTGCTTATGACGACCTTCGCCTTGTACAGTTCCTTCCGCTTGTTCGGCGCTATCTCGCCGTTCACCAGCGCGACCTCATCCTGCTCCAGCGCAAGCGTGCTGATTACGGTGTCGCGGTGCTGCTTGCCGAGCGGCTTGGTCGGCGTCATGAACAGGCACCTGCCCTGCGCCATGCGCTCCTTTATGAGCATCAGCCCTATGAGCGTCTTGCCCAGCCCTGTCGGCAGCACGACCAGTGTATTGCCTTTCTGCATGATTGAGTTGTATATCGCCAGCTGGTAGGCGCGCGGGATTAGTTCCACGGAGAGATATTGCCT
>CAYZNP010000014.1:0-12848 GCA_964479815.1 Microcaldota archaeon | reverse complement strand
CCACAGCCGCACGGAACTCTTTTCCCTGTCGTTCCACCGCACCGGCAATTCGGAAACCGTAAGCCCTCCGGCCTGGGCGCGTATGAGCAGCTCGCTGTCCCAGAACCAGTGCCGGTCGCGGATTTTCTCCAGGAGCGGGAGCACGGACTGGCGGTTGAACGCCTTGAACCCGCACTGGTGGTCGTGCACGGACGTCCTGAAGAGCGTGCGGAGCAGGAGGTTGTAGCCGCGGCTGAAGAACCCGCGCAGCGCGCCCCTGCGCACCTGCGAGCCGGGCAGGAGCCGCGAGCCGGTGGCTATGTCCGCGCCCCGTTCGATTTCGTCCGCCAGCTGCCGCATGTGCGAAAGGTCAGTGGACAGGTCCGCGTCCGTGTAGAGCATGATGTCGCCGTGCGCGGCCCTGATGGCGTTGCTCAGCGCCAGACCGCGGCCGAGCCGCTGCGGCGAGCTCATTACGATGACGCGTTCAGAGGCGAGCTTTCGCGCCACAGCGCCGCTGCCGTCGCTGCTGCCGTCCTCGCTTATGATGATTTCGTAGTCGCCGCCGGCCGCATCCATGGCCTTCCGGACACCGGAAACCGCAGCTGCGAGGATGCCTGCCTCGTTGTACACCGTGATGATGACGGATATCATGCGTTCACTTCCTGTAGAGCGTGATGCCCGACTCGTTATATATAATGCTGAAGCCGGGCAGAGGCATGCCTGGGTTGTTGACTACGGCCACATAATCGGCCGAGGTCATGTTGCTGTCCTTCCTGAAGGTGGCCTCGGTGGTGAAGATGCCCGTGAAGGAGCCGTCCACCAGCGGCAGTTTTCCGGAGTGGTAATCGGCCACGAAGGCGGATGCGTTGGATGGCGCGCCGCCTGCCGGCCACAGTATCCAGCCGAAATCCAGCGGCCTGCCCAGGGACCGCTCTTCGGCAAGCGTCTTGTAGGCGGCTATGCCAGGCGCGTACTCGCCGATGATGAGGACGTTCTCTTTTCCAGCGAGCATCAGGCCTGCCTCCTTCTGCGGCAGGTATATGGCGGATATGTTAACGTACGTAAGAAGGATGAGCGCGGATGTGAACGCCAGAGCGAGCGCGAGGACCGCGGTGAAAAGCACGTCAGTCCTCTCCTTGCCTTTCCATTCCAGAAGGAAGAGAGCGGCGAAATACGCCACAGCGGGCATAACCGGGAGGTAATACCAGGGCATGAAATTGCCGCCGACAAGCGGGAACAGCATAAGCGCGTACCAGAGCGCCATGAAGGGATTGCCTTTCCAGTGCCTCCACAGCCCGAAAAGCGAGAGCGCGAACCATATGCCGGCTCCGGTGAAGAACGTAGTGAACGAGCCGAGGACGCTGTTCATGGCCGTGGAGAAGTTGCTGCCGCCCAGGTGGATGGCCAGCTCGGAACCGTAGAGCTCTCCGCCAAGCCCTGCTCCCTGGAGGAGCAGGAAATGCAGGGCGAACGCAGCGGGCACGGCGAGCAGGGAAACCAGGAACGACCGGTTTCCGAGGCTCTTCCTGTCATAGAAATAGATGTACAGCACCGCAAGCAGCGGAATCGCCGCCGCGAGCAGGTGCTTGGTCATGAAGGCCAGGAAGGCAAGGGCGCCGGCGGCAAGGAAGCGCCGGCCGTCCAGCCGCGTTTCGCTGTAAAGGTAAAGCGCCCCGGCAATGAAAAGGAAAACCAGCGAATCGGTGAGCAGGGCGGTCTGCGCGTAAAGCGCAGGCATGGAGAAGATGAATATGAGGAGCGAGAAGAAGGCGAGGTTCCTGCTTCCTCCTGCATTGCGCAGCAGGAGATAAAGCGGGACGAGCGACGCGAGCCCGAAAAGCAGTGACGGAAGCCGGAGCGCAGCCTCGAAGGGGATGGGCAGGCCGGAGAAAGGGGCGTACGCCCAGAAGAACAGCGGCGGCTTCCAGCTCATGGGATAGCCGAACAGCGTCGGTATGAGGCTGGGCGAGTGCGCCTGCTCCACCACCATCATGGCGTATATGGCCTCATCCTGGATGAACGGCAGGGATGTCAGGAATGGCAGCCGTGTGATGAGGCAGACAGCCGCCAGCAGGAGCAGCAGCGACCGGTCGCTCTTCGGCAGTTGCAGGGAGAACGCCACGCAGTTCTCCTCTCGGCTAAACCTTTTTAATTATGAAGGCGATGTAATGCCACGGGTGAATGCATGGATATCATCGGCTTCATGAACGCGGCCAACAAGGCCGGAAGATATATCATACTGGCAGTATTCGTAGCAAATCTGCTTTCGGTGTCATATGCCCAGTCCCAGGCCGCTTACAACATCGGGGATACGATGAGGCAGCTCTGCAACATATCGCAGACGTTCCTGGGTGCCGCGGTCATGGTGCTCATAGTGCTCGCAGGCGTGACCTATGCGATTGGTCAGATCCTCGGTGCTGAGACAAGGGCGAGGGCGACTGTCTGGGCTACGGCCATGCTGACAGGGGCGCTGATAGGCGCAATCATCTACATCGTCGCGCCGCCCATCCTCAAGGCCCTCGTCCCGGAGATAATAACCGCCCGCAACGGCTACATGCCTGGACCCTGCAATTTTTGATGTTTCCCTGATTTTATCCGCCGCCGCTCTCGCGGGTTTTTAATACCAAACCTGGGAAGAAGGAAACACAAGACAGGCGGATAGCCATGAAACTATTGGGAGTGCCGGCGGAGCAGCTTGCGTTGTGCTTCCTCATCACCACTGCGCTCACGGCCGTATTTTTCCTTCCTGCGCTGTCGGATTTCGGGCACGTGCTCCTTGGGAAGGAGGACATCCAGTTCTTCATCTGGCTTTTCTGGCACTACGGGCAGAGCGTGGCCCACGGCACGGACCCGCTGTACGCAGCGGAGATATATTACCCGTACGGCATATCGCTCGCAGCCACCACCATCACGCCGTTCCAGGGCGCTCTCTACCTCCTCATGCCTGCGGACTGGGGCGTTTTCGGCAGGATAACGTCCCTGCAGCTGCTGGCGTTCGTGCTGGGCGGATTGTTCTCCTTCGCGCTCGCATACCGCTTCACCAGCTCGTTCATGCCATCGCTCATCGGCTCATTCATCTTCAACTTCTCCGCGTTCCATTTCGAGAAGGCGCTGCACCACCTCAACTACAGCATGGCGATGCCGTTCGTGGCGCTGTTCTTCCTGTGCTATTATGATGCGCTCGCCCAGCGGCCGAAGGACAGGCAGCACCTGTGGCTGGCGCTGGCGCTGCTCCTGGTGGCGCTGAACGAACTGACAATCGCGATAATGATCGGCTTCATAGTCTTCATCGATATCTTCATCCGCTATGCGCGTGAATCGGGCGTCAACCTCGTTTCCGTGCGCAACATGCTGACGGTGGGCGGGGCTATTGCGCTTTCCGTGATTATCTTCGAGATTTCCGCGGCCGCTCAGCTTCCGGTGCTGTTCGCATACATCGTGCCCGGCACGCTGTTCGTGGCCGCGTGCCTTTTCATTGTGCTCGGCAGGAGCAACATAATCAGCCGCGAGACGGCAGGTGGATTTTTCACCTCCATGGCGGTGTGCGCCATCCCGGTGCTCTGCTATGGGGCGCTGCTCGCGCTGCATGGCTCCTATGCCTTCCAGCCAGATTCGGCCCTCACGAACGCGCTGAGATATTCTGTCCCAATCGACTTCGTGCTGCTGCCGTCACAGCTGGAGCAGGTCTCGCATCTCGGGCTGTTCCAGGGCCTCCAGGCAGCCAGCGAGACAGGGGGCGCCTATCTCGGCCCGGTGGTCATCCTCCTGCTGCTCTCATCGTGGCTCCTGCCAAAGGCGTCCGACCACGAACGCCATGCCCGTGACCTGGGGGCCATCTGCCTGCTATTCTCATTTCCGCTCATCGTGGTGGGCCAGGACCTCGTCACCGTGACGCCATTCCTCGCAGGCCCGCTGTTCCCGCTGCTCGGCTTCCTGCGTGTCCAGGCCCGCTTCATGATGCTCGCGCTCCTTTTCATATCAATCGCGTCCGCGCTCCTGTCGGCGAGGCTTCTCACGGGCAGGAAGAACGGCACAGCCATGGCAGCCGGGCTCGCGATGCTCGTGCTCGCGGCCTCCTGGCCTGCGCTGGGCAGCTTCGCCTTCGACCCGCACGTACCGCAGTTCTATACCAGCATCTCCAAAAGCCCGCAGGACCATCCTGTTTTCCTTTATCCGGACTTCAACTACTGGACGCTCCTGGAAGAGAGCTACTACCAGACAATCCACGGCAAGAGCCTGTCCTACGGCACGCTCTCCAGGTTCCCGGAAGGGACCAATCCGCTCTTCTCCCTTTATGCGGAGGACAACGTCACGCCCGGGGAGGTCGTGCCGGTGGTGCGCTCACTGGGCTACGATTACGTAGTCGTCCAGAAGCTGAGCTGCACCGGATACGGATGCTTTAACGACGATTTCACCCCCATCCCGGCGTTCAGGCTCGACGGAATAAGGGCAGGGATGAGGAAGGCGTTCGGCAACGAAACCTACGAAGACGCAGCCATAATCGTCTATGACGCGAAGCGGGCAGTCGGCGGGTAAGGCGGGCGCTTCAGCCGAGGGAACCTGCGCGTGGACGTTGAGTCAGGGGATGCCGGGGCTGGTCAGGAGAATCTCAGGCGGAGGAGGTCGAGCACGTAGGTTGCGATCTCAGCCGCGCCGAGCTTTGTCTCGCCGGCATGGCGGTCGCTGAACGTGTACGGCAGCTCCTTCACCCTCATGCGCGGGTTATCCGCCAGCAGGTTCAGCAGCAGCTTGTAACCCCTGGTCCTGAATCGCGTCTTCATGAAAACGCCCCGCCGCACCGCAAAGAAGCCGCTCATCGGATCGGATACGCTCACGCCCAGCAGGATGCGCGCGAGCGATTCGGCGCCGACGGATATCATCCTCCTGTAGAAAGGCCAGGTCTTCACCCCTCCGCCTTCCATCAGCCTGCTGCCGACGGCGACATCGTTGTCGCGCAACGCGGATGCGAGGAGGGGCACGGCCTCGGGCGGATGGGAAAGGTCCGCGTCCATGACCACGATGCGCTCTCCGCGCGCCGCGGAAACGCCGGCGACTATGGCCGATGTCAGGCCCTCCTTCCTTTCGCGCTTTACAAGCCTGAGGGCAGGAAACTTAACGGAGAGCTTCTCAACCACGGCGGCAGTGCCGTCCGGCGAGCTGTCGTCCACGACAATCATCTCGCTCCCGGGCGGCAGGACCGCAGCGAGCCTGGAGACCAGCAGGGCGATGTTGCCACGCTCGTTGTAGGTGGGGATGATGACGGAAATCATGCGCTCACTTCCCGTAGACCGCGACGTCCGAGTTATTATATATGACACGGAAACCAGGCAGTTCCATGCCAGGGCTTCCGTCCACGGCGACATAATCGAACGAAGTCAGGTTGCTGTCCTTCCGGAACGTGTCGCTGGTGCTGAACAGCTTGCTGAATGAGCCGTCCACGATGGGATATTTCATCGTATGGTAGTCAGACAGGTATGCCAGGACCTCCTCACTGCTGAAATTGCGGATTGCAGTGACCCAGCCGACGTCGAGGCTGCGGCCCAGGGAACGCTGCTCGGTGAGCATCTTGTATGAGACGATGCCAGGGGCGTAGCTGCCCACGACCAGGACGTTCTCCTTTCCAGCGAGCAACAGGCCGGCCTCCTTCTGGTTTATGAACGCTTCATAAAGCTGCTGGTAGTATAGCACCGCCAGGAACAGGCTTAGCGCCAGCGCCATGGCCAGCACCGCGAGGAAAAGGCGGTCCGGCTTCTCCCTGCCTTCCCACCTGAGCAGCGCTGCGGCAGCGAAATACGCTATCGCCGGCAGGACAGGGAGATAATACCACGGCATGAAGAAGCCGGTCAGCACCGGGAATACCAGCAGCGCGTACCAGGAGGCCATGAACAATTCCTTTCTCCAGTATTTCCAGAATCCGTAGAGCGAAAGCGCGAACCAGATGCCGGTGGTCGACAGGAAGACGCTCAGGGACCCGGCCAGCTGCCAGATCTGCCAGGCAGACCCTTTGGGGCTCAGGAGGTGCCCGCCGATGTCCGAGACGTATAGCTCGCTGGCTAGCGATGACGACTGAAGCAGGGCGAAATGCAGCAGGAATGCGGCCGGCGCGGCAAGCATGGAAACCAGGAAGAGAGGGTTCGCAAGGGTTTCCCTGCGCCGCACATAGAAATACGCAACGGCCAGGACTGGTATGATGAAGGCGATGACCAGCTTTACGAAGAAAGCGGCGAATGCCAGAGCGCCAGCGGCAAGGAAGCGCCAGGCCGGGAGCCGCTTTTCAGTGTAGAGCCATAGCGAGGCGCATATGAGGAGGAACAGGAGTGAATCGGTAAGGAAGGCCGCCTGCGGATATATGGAAACTATGGAAACGGTGAATATGAGGACCGTGAAAAAGGCTGCAGGCAGGGTCGAGCCGGCGTTTCTCAGGAGAAAGTAAAGCGGCAGCAGGGCCAGGAGGCCGAAGAGGACTGATGGGAGGCGGTAGAGCGCCTCCATGGGCAGCAGGCCTGAAAGCAGCTTAGAAAAGCCGGCGTATATCCAGAAAACCGGCACGGGCTTCCAGCTCACCGGGTAGCCCAGGAAAGTAGGTATTAGCGTAGGGTGGTGGAACTGCTCCTCTGCCATCAGGGCATACAGGTTTTCATCCTGGGTCAGCGGCAGGAACGTCAGGAGCGGAAGGCGGATGAGGAGGTATATTACTGCCAGGGCCATCAGGCACTCGCGGTCGGTTTTCGGCATCCGTAAAGAAAGGTCCACAGGTTTAGTCTCGGCTAAACCTTTTTAAATATTAACTTCCACATAGCGTTAAAAAAATCCCCGAAGGTGAATGAATGGATATAATCGGCAGCATGAGAATGGTCAATAAGGTAGGGAAATACCTCATTCTGGCAATCTTTGCCATCAATATGGTTTCGCTATCATTCGCAGACGCCAGCGGGAACATAACGAGTGCGCTGTCAAACCTGTGCTCATTATCACAGGTGTTCCTGGGCGCCTCGGTCATGGTGCTCATAGTGCTCGCAGGCGTGACCTATGCAATCGGCCAGATTCTCGGTGCGGAGACAAGGGCGAGGGCGACTGTCTGGGCTACGGCGATGCTGACAGGGGCGCTGATAGGCGCGGTCATCTACATCGTAACGCCTATGATCCTGAAGAGCCTGCTCGGCCTGACCACCGGCACCACCAATCCGTGCGACTTTGGAACTCCAACGTAATCTTTTTTTTATTTTCTCATTTTTTCATTCCCCTTCGGTTAGATAGCGCTGAAAAACTGCCTGAGGCTTAACTGATGGATATATTGGGTTGCATGGATAAGGCGACTAAAATCGGGAAATACCTGCTGCTGGCGCTTTTTGCAATCAACCTGGTTTCGATGGCATCGGCCCAGGACGCAAAGGCAAACCTCCAGTGGGCGCGATGATATATATCGTGGCGCCTACAATCGTCAACGCTTTGCTCTCCAATACCGGCGTCATCCCCCTAGGAGGGGGTGGCACTAACCCATGCGCGCCCACGGGCCCGATTTATGGACCTGGGTAAAACCACGCGGTTAGACAGGGCTTCGGGACTTTATTTCTTTTTTTCCTCTTTTTTACCCAACTGCTTTATAAAACTTCCAACGCCATTACTGCCATGAACCTGGGAGTGAACGAGCAGATGCCCATCCTGAAGAAGAACAGGATGTCCGCCGGCGTGGCAGACCTGGACGTGATACTCGAGGGGGGCTTCATAAACCCAGGCAGCGTGATGGTCATAGGGCCCACCGGCGTGGAGAAGGCCGCCCTGGCCTACCATTTCGCCGCTGCCGCCGCGTCAAACGAGAACTCCTACATAATCTGCGGCAACTCGTCAGCCGCAGACATAATAAAGAAGGCGGCCACCTTCGGCATAAACCTGGAGAAGCCGAACGTGTATTTCATAGACTGCTACAGCGCCACGCTGGGCAGGCCCATGGAGTCAACGCCCAAGGTCATGATGGTTTCCGGCCCGGGCGCGCTCAACGACATATCGCTCATGCTCAACGAGGCGATGAGGGCGAGCGCAGGGAAGAAGATGCGGGTGGTTTTCGACACGCTCTCCACCTTCGTGCTCTACAATCCCAGGGAGTCGCTAAGGAAGTTCCTGAGCGTAGTGGAGGGGAGGCTCAGGACGGCGGGCGCCACCACCATGTGCCTGGTGGACGAGGGCGTGCATGACAAGCAGCTCGTCAGCCTCCTGGAGCAGGGGGTGGATGAAGTCTTCACAATAACGGACGCCGGCGGGAGGTTCTTCCTGAAGGTGCCCGAAGTCGAGATGCAGATACCGATAAAGGTCGGCCCGGCCGGCCTGACCATAGTATGATGTGAAATTATGCCTGCGGAAATCGAAGACCTCCTGAACGAGATGAAGGGGAAGGGGATTGGCGGCGCGCTGGTGCGCGTCGACGGCGTGCCTGTGCATTCCACCCTGGCGCTCAACGAGCTCAGCACCGGCCTCATAGCATCCATAGCCGACGTGTCCGATGCCCTCATGAAGAAGATGGACGACAGGCAGAAGCAGATGGAGCTGGCCTTCGAGAACTCCGTGCTGGTCATCGTCCCCATAGGCAACTACGTATTCTGCGGCATGGTCAAGACCAAGGAGGAGAAAAGGCTCGTCCTTGAGTATGCGGAGAAGGCAAGGCAGCTGCTGGGCAAGTAGATGGAATACGAACGCATCCTGTCGCGATACGGATACGCGGACGTGCGCATAGAGCGGAACGACGACTCCTACGTTTCAGTGACCAACGACGAGGTGAAGCACGCGTCCGGCACGTCCGGGGGCGTAGGCGTCCGGGTGCTGGAGAACGGTTCCTGGGGGTTCGCGTCCAGCAACCGCGGCGAGCGGCTTGAGGAGTTGCTGGAGAAGGCCAGGAAGCTGGCGCTGCTCGGAAAAGGAGGCATAAAGCTCGCCATGCCCAGGCCGGAGAAGAGGAGGATAAGGAAGAGGCCGGTGGCTACGGACGCTGATGCGCAGGTGAAGGCGCTCGTCGAGGCGGGGAAGCGCATGGCCGCGAAGAACGTGGCGGCGCGGACGCTGTCGTGCAGCGACTCGCGCACGGTGAAGGAATTCCACAGCTCCCAAGGCGCGGAGATAATACAGGAAACCGGATATACGTATCTCTCGTGCACCTGCACCGCACGCTCCGGCGACGTGATACAGCGCGGCTCCACACGCTCATGGTCGCGCCGGGGATTCGGCAGGGTGGACCTCTCAATCGCAGAGGAGGCGAAGGAGAAGGCGCTGAGGCTGCTCAACGCTGCACAGCCGCCGAAAGGGCGTTTTACAGTTGTGTTCGACCCTGAGATGACCGGCGTCTTCTCGCATGAGGCGGTCGGCCACGCGTGCGAGGCGGATACTGTCCTTGACGGCGAATCCATACTCGCGGACAAGATGGGCAGGAGGATAGGCAACGAGCTCGTGGGCATCGCTGACGAACCGGGGGCAGACGATTTCGGCAATTACGCCTATGATGAGGAGGGAGTGAAAGCGGAACGGACAGTGCTCGTTGATAAGGGCGTCCTCAGGGGCTTCATCAACTCGATGGAAACTGCGAAGGCGCTGGGCCTGGAACCCAACGGGCATGCGAGGGCGCAGGCGTACGATGCGGTTCCGGTCGTCCGGATGAGCAACACCTACTTCCAGAAAGGCGGCACATCCATGGACGACGTTTTCGATGTGAAAGAGGGCGTTTACCTGAAGGGCATGCGCGGGGGCAGCGTGGACACCTTCGCGGGCGGATTCATGTTCAAGGCAGAGGAGGCGTACATGATAAGGGACGGGGAGAAGCGGCAGCTCCTGCGCGATACCACCATAACAGGGAACATACTCCAGACTCTACATGACGTGGAGTGCGTTGGGCGCGACTTCGGCGGGAGCCCGGGCATGTGCGGCAAGAACGGGCAGAGCGTGCCGGTCAGCGATGGCGGGCCGCACATACGTGTCAAGAACGTCGCCATAGGCTGACGCCAATGTCATCATTTGGCTTCCAGCGCTTCAACTATCCTATTCAGCTCGGCCTCAATGGCTCTTTTCACGGCTTCCAGGCGGGTGATAGTTTCCACGGCGCCAGGGGCGCTTTCGTCAGGCACGTCCACCTTCTTAACTATGTCATCTGGATGTATGACCCTTGACCTGGCACCGAACCCTTGTGCGATCTGCAGCAGCCTGAACAAGAAATCATTGCGAGGGGAGAAGCGGATGAACCTGTGGGTGTCCTTGTCGGCATAGATGAAGCCGCCGCTGTTTTCTGCCGCAAGGCCGGCAACCTGCCCCTCCTCATACACGAGGCGTGTCCTTATGCTTGATACGATCCGTGGAATCCTAAGGAGATCCTGGCCTTCGGAATTCTTGCACGCCATGCAGGGGTTTGCCTTCATCTTTTTCAGGTCGCGCCGGAACCTTGCCAGGTCGTCGGCGCTTTTGGTAAGGCCGACACTGCGGGCGGCAGATATGAAGGTGCGGGCTGGCACGTAGATATCCGCTTCCTTTATGCAATGCGCAATGTTCGACGGCGCAGGGCATTTGAGCATAAGAACGGCCATAACAGTAAATAATGTGTCAAATCCTTTAAAAACAAGGCGTAGAAAACGGTTGAGGCTCCGGCGCTCATTCGGCGTATTCGTCCGCGCGCCGTATGTCCAGCTCCTTCTTCCTCAATTCGTCCATCGCGCGGAGCAGCTCGTATGCCGTGCTGATGTTGGTGATGCAGGGGATGCCCATCTCTATGGAGGCGCGGCGCATCCTGAAGCCGTCGGTATTCGCAGTGCCGCCCCTGGTCGGCGTGTTGACCACGAGCGTTATCGTCCCGGAGTCTATGAGCTCTACTGCATCAGGGTGGCCCTTGCCTATTTTCGGTATCGCCACCGCGCCTTCCACCGCGCCGACAGTGCCCATGGTGCCGTAGATGGCGAAGCCGAGCTTCTTCAGCAGCGCAGCCAGTTTCGGCACCTGCTTCTTGTCCTCGTCGCGCAGGCTGATGAACGCGCTGTGCTGCTTGCCCTCCTCCAGCCGGATGCCGGCCGCAAGCAGCGCCTTGTAGTAGGCCATCTCGAACGTCTTGCCTATGCCCATGGTCTCGCCGGTGCTGCGCATCTCAGGCCCGAGCTTTATGTCCGTGCCCATGAGCTTGAGGAACGGGAACACGACGCTCTTCACTGCGAAATGGTTCAGTTTCGGCTTCAGCTTCGGCAGCTTCCCGCCGAGCATGGCGGCCATGGCGATTTTAGTGAGCGGGATGTCTATGGCCTTGCTTACGAATGGCACGGTGCGGCTGGCGCGCGGGTTCGCCTCAAGGATGTAGATGATGCCTTCCTTGGCGACGAACTGGATATTGACGAGCCCGACGACGCCGAGCGCTTCGGATATGCGGTTGGTGTAGTCCACGATTGTCTTCTTCTCAGCATCGGTCAGCCGTATGGAGGGCAGCACGATGTTCGCATCGCCGGAATGGACGCCCGCGGGCTCTATGTGCTCCATCAGCCCGCCGATAAACACGTCGTGCCCGTCGCTGACAGCGTCCACTTCGCACTCTATGGCGTTGTCGACGTATCTGTCTATGAGCACCGGCCTTTTCTGGCTTACATCCACGGCCTCGTGTATGTAGCGGCGCAGCTCGTCGTCGTTGCGCACAATCTCCATGGCCCTGCCAGCTATGACCCAGCTCGGCCGCACCACCACCGGGTAGCCGATGCGCGACGCGACTTCCAGCGCCTGCGCCTCGGTAGACGCGGTGCCGTTCTGCGGCTGGGGGATCTTCAGTTTATTCGCGAGCTCCCTGAACCTCTCGCGGTCCTCTGCCAGGTCTATGCCGTCTATCGGCGTCCCGAGCACCTTGGCTCCGGCCGCAGCGAGCTTGTCCGCCAGGCTTATGCTGGTCTGGCCGCCGAGCTGGACGACAACGCCGTCCGGCGATTCGTTGTCGATGATGTTCATCACGTCCTCGAACGTCAATGGCTCGAAGTAAAGCCGGTCGCTGGAGTCGAAGTCCGTGCTAACGGTCTCCGGGTTGTTGTTTATCATGATGCTCTTGTACCCCAGGTCGCGGAGCGCGAACGCAGCCTGGGAGCAGCAGTAGTCGAATTCTATGCCCTGGCCTATCCTTATGGGGCCTGAGCCAATGACAGCGATTTTCCTGCCTTCGAGCGGCGGCGCCTCGTTCTCCTGCTCATAGACGGAATAGTAGTATGGCGTGAGCGCAGCGAACTCGCCGGCGCACGAATCGACGATTTTGTATGTTGGGACGACGCCGAGCGACTTGCGCAGTCTGCGTATCGCGAGTTCGTCCACGCCTGTGAGCGATGCGATTTGCACGTCTGAGAATCCGTTGCGCTTGGCGTCAAGCAGCAGCTCTCTTGACATCTTTTCCTTCGCTATCCTCGCTTCCAGCTTCGCCATATCCTGCATGCGGCTGAGGAACCAGCGGTTTATCTTCGTTTTTGCATGCAGCTCGTCCACGCCCCTGCCGCGGCGGAACGACTCGAGCAATGCGAACACGCGCAAATCCGTCGCAGGATAAAGGTGCTCGTCAGGATTGATTTCCTTCGGCAGCTTTATCTCAAGGCTGCGCATGGCCTTGTTGAGCGCTTCCTGGAAAGTCCTGCCTATGGACATTACTTCGCCGGTGCTCTTCATCTGCGTCCCGATCACGCGCGACGTCTTGGGGAACTTGTCGAACGGCCAGCGGGGGATCTTCACCACGCAGTAGTCCAATGCCGGCTCGAATGCAGCTGACGTGCCGGTAATCGCGTTCTTTATCTCCGGCAGGGTGTGCCCCAGCGCGATTTTCGTAGCAACACGCGCGATGGGATATCCTGTCGCCTTGGACGCGAGCGCGGAGGAGCGCGAAAGCC
>CAYZNP010000013.1:0-13463 GCA_964479815.1 Microcaldota archaeon | reverse complement strand
TTGATGACGGCGACGAGATCATAGTCATGAGCTCCAAGGGCCAGGCCATACGCGTGCCTGTGAGCGACATCTCGGTCATAGGCAGGAACACCCAGGGCGTGCGCATAATACGGCTGGGCGAGGGCGAGAAGGTGGCGAGCTTCGCCGCCGTGCGCAAGAACGGGCAGAACGGCCAGCCGGCACAGAAGCCGCCGGCCTGAGGTAATCCTACTTATGGAAATCCAGCCAATCCTCGGCATGGCTGCTGGCGTCATATCGACCGCAGCGTACATCCCGTACATCATCTCCATCCTGAAGGGGAAAACGAAGCCGAACAGGGCATCCTGGTGGATATGGGCTGTGCTGGGCATCATAATATGCGCGAGCTACTGGTCGGTCGGCGCGCGCAACACGTTCTGGTACACGCTGCCTGTCGGGATGATTACGACCGCCCTGCTTTCGCTGAAATACGGCATCGGCGGGTGGACGCCTTTTGACAGGGTCTGCCTGGCCGGCGCGGCAGCGGGCCTGCTGCTGTGGTGGGTTTCTGGCATACCATTCACCGCGCTCGCGGTCAGCATGGGCATAGACATGATAGGCTACTTTCCGACCATGAGGAAGATATGGCACATGTCCGGCTCCGAGGACAGGCTAACCTGGATGATGTTCCTGGTCGCTGCGGCGCTGAACGTCGCGGCCATAGACAGGTGGACCTTGGATATAGCCATCTACCCCGTGTACATCCTCGTCTTCAACAGCATCGTGCTGGGCCTCATCGTGTTCCGGAAGCGGCCGGAAAAATGATTTTGCGGCATCCCGGGGCGTCCAACCTTATTTTTAAATGTTTACACACATTTACATCTGTGGATGGGGTTTATGTCTGGCGCTCACTTGCATTTCAAAACGCAGCGGGATATGCGGTGGCCGCACACTTTGGCTGCTGTGGCCAAATTTACTGCCCTGACTGTTCTGCTCTCGGCATCGCCTCTGGCAGCGCAGGGTACCGCCCACAAGCGCCACGTGGCAGCAGCACCGACCCCGGTAACCCAAAAAAGCCCTCCGGCACAGCCTGCCCAGACGCTCAGGGCGGCGGCGGAGATAAAAACAAGGGACAGCTCGGCCAGCACTTATGACAGGGACACCATCATGACCGATGGCCGCATAATCCAGTGCGCACAGCCGAAAAGGGCGGATACAGGCATGTGCATAGCCGCAATAGAAACCATTTTCGGGATTGCCGGACGCGCCGAACTGCGCGTCACGGAGATAATCCCGCAGGTCGGAATCCGCATTGCGAACCCGTTCGGCATGGTCATGACCGACCAGGGCTCCCAGCACGCCGTAATAGTGAGGGATGGGGAGACTAAGATCATCGGAATCGCCTCCCCTGCCATGGCTGGCCCGGCCATGGTGACGGTGCACCTCTACCGGGGAGGGTGGGTGACCGCGAGGTTCGTGCCGACCTATGCCTCGAGAACCTATGAGCTGACCGCAGACGGAAGCGTGGGCGCGATAATCGGCGGACCGCCGCCCATGCGGCTGAGGGGCCTTGATTCGAGGGGTGTCCGGGTCTTCCTGATATTCGAAGAGAAGGAGCTGTATCTCGTTTACAACCAACCGGTGATGCTGATGCAGAGCGGCATGTACACAGGCATCGGTGCGAGGAAAGAGAGCGAACCCGGCCATGCGCTGCTGTTCATCACGGCTCCTGACGGAGTGGCAGAACTTCCGCCCCCAGCAGTGAAAAAGGCTACGCCGGCTGCGAAAAAGCAGAAGGCCGGGCCCAAGGCGAAACCCCGTCCCCACGTGAAAACTCCCGTGAAACATCATGCGAAATCGAGAAAGTGAGCTTTTTATTGCTGACCGGTACGATGCCGGGCGTGGCGATTCCTGCTGAGCCAAGGGGAAAAATTGTAAAACCGGGAAGAATACAGTCGGGTCCCTCGTTTTTAAATGTTTCTAAATATAATCAATTGTGGAGGGAAAATCATATGTTTCTTAGACAGATGAATTCAAGGGAGCATGTAGGGCGGCTGGGCCCGCTGGCTAATGCTGTCTTTGCCACCGCCACCGTTCTGGTTTCGGCTGGGGCTTTGGCAGCGCAGACCACGGCTCCGACAGGTCCTGCGGCACCACCGGCTGCTGCGGCACCGATTGCCGTGGCTCCCAAAAGCGTACCGGGGGCGCAGCTGACTGAGGTTTCCAGAAGCAGTTCTGGCATCAACATTCTCCCGGGCAACGAGACCATATTCCAGCTTTCGAAGCCCACGCCTGTGAAGGCAGGCGAGACTATCGCGAAAGTCGAGCTTTATTTCGGGATAGCAGGTTCGTGCATCGATGTACGGGTCACGAACATAACCAAAAAAGGAATCGGCATAGCATCCAGGCTTGGCATGCTGATGACCGAACAGGGCCCCAAGCCGCTCGTAACCGTGGGGTACGGCGATACGATGAGCATCGGGGTCGGCTTATCGAACTGGCTCAAGGTGAAGGTGGAGAAAGGCGCAGGCGATACTGCGCTGGTAACCGCGGTGTTCATGCCAAGCTACGTGACGCAAACATACAAGGCAGTTCCTGGTGCGATGTTGCCAGGCCAGCCTGCCCTGACCGTCACCCGCGTGGTTCCACAGGGCGTAGAGTTCGCATCGGCCATATTTCCCAATCATACAATGCGGCTTCGCTACGGACAGCCCGGGCTAGTAGAACTGAGCGAACGTTCATCAATGGGCATCGGAGTGAGGAAAGGTTCGGCTGACACGGCGCTGGTGTACATAACACGGCCCGATAGCGCGGATCCGTTCAAAGCCGCTCCGCAGCCTCCGGTGCAGCCACCTTTGGCTGTGAAACCATCGGACAGCGGCGCGAAAGCCGGTTCAGACACCGCTCATGCCACTCGGCCTGCAGCGACGGAAGCACCCAAAACAACCACTGCACCTGAGGCACGGCCTCAGCTCGTGGAACGGCCGGACCACGCTGCTAAACCTCACGAAGATACCAGTTGGACGCAAGCCATCGAGGCTGTAGAGGCGGGAACACCCAAGGTCGCCACCACGCCTGCGACACCGGTTCAGACTGCGAAACCGCCTGATAGCGGGAAATAGCAGAAGGGAGCGGCTGGCACCTGGCTGAGACGAAGGGGCAGCAATAAAAAGCCGCCTCGCAAATACGCTTCATGTTCCGCGACCGCCATGACGCGGGAGAGCAGCTCGCAAAGGCGCTTGCCAGATACAAGGGCAAAAAGGACGTGCTGATTCTTGCGATACCGCGTGGAGCGCTGCAGATAGGCGAGGTCCTGCACGAGGAGCTGAAGACGCCCCTGGACATCATAGTGACCAAGAAGATAGGGCATCCCATGAGCGAGGAGTATGCCATCGGGGCGGTGGGCCCGGATGGCGAGTATGTCATTTCCGAGGGGGCAGTAGACGTTTCACCGGAATATATCATCGGGGAGCGGAAGCGGCTTGAGGCCGTCGTGGAGGAGAAGTACAGGCGCTACCGGGGCGACAGGCCGAAACCAGATGTGCGGGGGAAGACGGTCATACTTGTTGATGATGGAATAGCGACCGGCAGCACACTCATCGCTGCCATCCATGTCATAAGGAAGCAGAAGCCTGCGAAAATCGTCGTGGCGGTTCCGGTCGCTCCTGCCGAAGGGCTTGCGAAGGTGAAGGCACAGGCTGACGAAGTTATCTGCCTGCTCGTGCCCCCTGATTTCTATGCCATAGGCCAATTCTATGACAGTTTCCCGCAGGTCGAGGATGAGGAAGCGATAGCTATCTTGAAGAAGTGCCGATGATCTCCTTCGCACGCTTCAGCAGGAATGCGAGGCACTCCGCCTTCTTCCCTGGCTTTTTGTTCCACTCCTTCACGATTTTCTTTTGGAGCTCGAGCTCGCGGGCGAGCTGCTCCGCAGGAAGGTCTGCGCCTTTCACGCGGAAGATGAGCTGCGATGGGAGCGGGCAGCATCTCGTGTTCAGCCTGCCGTTGAGCTGGAACGGGTAGCGCCTGCACGACAGGGGCGCATGCGCGTGGATGACGCACCTGTTGTCGGCGAGAAACGCGCAGGGGTGGGACCTGAACCCGAGTATGTAAACCCAGCCGTCGTCCTGCATGTCCAGGGTGGTGTCAGGGTCGAAGGCAAGGAGCCGCGCCTGATGCAGCGTGGCGAATTCCCCTGGCTTCTTCCCGCTTGCCTCAGCGGCGCGGAGCACGTCGAACGCGGTAACCGTTATCGTGTAGCTTTTGCAGCAGTTAGCAGGGCAAAAAGAGCATGGGCCGGCCAATCCCCCACCTACCGGGCGTGTGGATGCCCGCCTTTCTTCTTCAATGCGATCATGATTGAGACCTCCTGGGGGTCCACCTGGAGGCGGTATTTCTGCATTATGGCCTTCATGTCGTGGTTGCACTCCTCGGCTATCCTTTCCAGCTCCTTGCCGGTTATTCTCTGGAGCCGGTAGACCTTGAGGACGGCCTCGGCACGGGCGCCCTTTGCCATTCCTTTGAGGACTTCTGGTATGGCGGCCTTGACGAAAGTCGCCTTGCTGAACTCCTGGAAGAGGTCTGACAGGGTTTTCTCCAGGTCAGGGAACTCCACGCCCTCCCGCCTGAGGGATACGACCGTCTCCTCCAACGTAGTGGCAACGAGCATCGGATCGGCCCCTCCGGCTGCGAGTTTCTCGAAAAGGTGCAGGTGCCTGGATTTCAGTACGCGGCCGGCCATCTCCTTGTTGAGCATCTTCTCCAGCTTCTCCTTCTTCGCTTCGAGGGACTCTGTCCTCTCTACGGACTCCAGCACCTCTTTTGTGAGTGCTATGGGCGGCACGTCCGTCTCAGGGTAGAGCCTCGCCCTTCCGGGAAGCGGCCGCATGAATGACGATGTGCCGTCCGGGTTCGCCCTGCGCGTCTCCTTGGGAACGTAATCCATGTTCGCGCGATCGAGGACGTGGCTAATGGCCCTTTCAGCCTGGGCCTTTGGCGCGACCACGAGCACGAACGCATCGTTGTCGCGCAGGCTGAGCTCGCGGTGCAGTTTCGCCAGCTCATCTTTCGTTATGCCATACTTCT
Source organism: Microcaldota archaeon (assembly GCA_964479815.1). Classification (GTDB taxonomy): domain Archaea; phylum Micrarchaeota; class Micrarchaeia; order Anstonellales; family Bilamarchaeaceae; genus Bilamarchaeum. Next base: position 8,420 of record CAYZNP010000013.1, on the reverse strand, counting down.
CCATGTCCTCGTCGCTGTGGACTATGCCCTTCACCCCGGCGAGCTTCGCGTAGTCGCTTAACTCCGTTCCGTAGCGCTTGCCGTGCTGGAGTTCCCGGCCGAGCAGCCCCTTGTGGGCTGGAAGCGCGTGGGCGAGCACGATGGAGCCCGCCTTCAGGCCTGCTGCGATTAGCGCGGCCTTGGTGTCGTGGAATATTTTCGTCACTTCGACGGGGTGTTTCTTTACCGGCAGGGCCTTGCGCGAGCGCAATTCAGCCAGCAGCTTCACCAGCTCCAGCTGCCTCTTCTCCTCGCTCTCCACGTAGTGGGGAAGCATCTTCAGGTCCTGTGCGCCTTTTATCTCCACGCGTGCCCCGCCTTCGGTGGATATGTTCACATCCTGGCGTATCGTCCCGAGCCCGCGCGCCACCCCGGGCAGCGTGCGCAGTATCATGCCTATCTTCTGCGCCACCTCGCCCAGGTGGGCGCCGTTCTTTATGTCCGGCGTGGTGGAAATCTCGATGAGTGGGATGCCGAGCCGATCGAGCCTGTAGGTGGCCCTTGAACCGTCCGCTGATACTATGCCTGCGCTTTCCTCCTCTATGGCGATGAGCGGGATCACGATGGCACCTTTTGACGTGTCCACATGGCCGTTCATGGCGACTATGGCCGTCCGCTGGAAGCCGGATGTGTTGCTGCCGTCTATGACGCTCTTGCGCATGACGTGCACTTCGCTGACCGGAGTGGCATTCAGCTGGAGCGCTGCCTGCAGCACGACCTTCAGCGCTTCCCTGTTAAGCAGGCCTGGTGGCTCCTCGTCCATCTCCACGAGGCAGTTGTTGCGGAAGACCAGGTATTCGAACGTGCGTTCTTTCGATGATTCCGCCTGAGCTGCACGGTCAGCTTCACCAAGCTCGCTGAGGACAGGGTGCAGCCTCCGTTCCATCATGAGGCAGGGCTTTTCCTCCTCGCCGAGTTCCGAGCTGCAGCCGCAGAACAGCTTTTTCGTGGCAAGCCGCTGGTGGATCTCCAGGCCTATCTTCATGGGCACGCCTCCGAGCGCATGCTGATCTCGCCTGTGTAATCGGTCATCATCATCTCCCGGATCTTCTTCATGTCCTTAGTCTGGCCCAGCACCCAGCACAGCTTCACGTAGGCGGTTTCGGGCGTCCAGTCGGCCCCGTCGCCTATGGCGCCCGTGTCCATGAGCAGCCTGCCGGCGGCGTAGACGCGCATGCATAGGCGCCCGTAGATAGTCTGCGAAGCGATGGCCACCGGTATCCCCGAGGATACCAGATCCTTCACCTGTGGCAGGATGCCGTGCACGCTCTTGTCGTTCATTGGATTTGCCGGGACATGGCCGAGGCCGGTTCCCACCAGCACGACGCCGTCGTACATGTCCAGTTTCGCTATGAACTCCGGCTTGATGTTGGGGTGAGTATAAATGAGCCCGACATTGGGGTTGAGGCTCTTGCGGACGAGCATGGGCTCTTTTGAGCGTTTCCGGTATTCGGAGAGGGGGTCGAACCGCTTCGTCCTGTAGTCCACCGCGAAAAGAGGCCGTGAATTTATGGAGTGGAACGCATCGCGCCGCGACGTGTGCATCTTCCGCACGCGCGTACCCCTGTGGATGTGGCAGCAATCGTCGTTGGTGCCGGCATGCATGCACAAGCCGACCTCGCCGAAATCATGGGTCGCGGCGAACACCGAGTTAAGGAGGTTCATCTCGTTATCGCTGGACGGCCGGTCGGAGCTGCGCTGGGCACCGACGAACACCACTGGAACCGGAAGGTTCTGGAGCATGAAGCTGATTGCGGCGCTGGTATACGCCATTGTATCAGTGCCGTGCATCACCACGACGCCGTCGCTTCCAGCCTTTATCTCCTTCTCAATCTCGTCCGCGAGCAGGCGCCAGTGGTGCGCATTGAGGTCTTCTGAGAACAGCGCGAAGAGCTGCCGCGCGTGTATGGGCCAGCGCTCCAGTGCAGGGAACGCGGCCCGCAGCTCATGCGGGCTTATGGACGGATATACGGCGCCGGTCTCATATTCTATTCTGGAGGCTATCGTCCCGCCACAGCCGAGAACAGCTATGTCGCCCTTCTTCGCCTTTTCATCCTGCTCCGTGCCCCTGGCCACCTTCTGCGACTTGGCTACCAGCGCCACCGAAACCGGCCTTACGCCGATGTTGTAGCCGTTGTCAAGCTTGAGCACGATGGTGCCTGCATCGCCGTAGTGCGGCCGGGGCATGAGGAGCCCCTCGAACACCCCGCCATCGCTGCTCACCCTTATCCGGTCGCCTTCCGCTATGCCCTTCTGCCTGAATTCATGTTCGAGCGCGGTGGAGTACAATTTCATCCCTCGAGTTCGTATATCTTTACTGCGTTGTCAGGCGTTGAGTAGACCAGTTTGAATCCGGGTATCTCGTTGAGGAACAGGGCACGGTAGAGATTGGAGGAGTAGAACAGGCCTTTCCTGTCTTCGTAGCCGCTCTTGAGTTCGCCGTTCTCCAGCCATATGGCGTCGTTGGTATAGAGCAGCGTCGCTGCAGTGGCAGGGCCGAAATGATATGAGTTCTGGAGCTGGTAGGGCAGCTGGAGAAGCGCCTTGTTGAGCTTCAGGTCGCCGTTTGGATAAGTCTGGTTAAGGTAATAGGGCGCGTAGGTCTGCTGGCCGTTGGCGAGCGTTGCCTGCCCTACGCAATAGGTCGGGACCGCCTTGACTGCGTTCTTGCAGTAGGAGATGACGTTCGCATCTGTGGGGTTGACACAGTCGGGTAGGTAGGTGGGGCTGTAAAACGTTCCGACGAATACCGGGCGGCCGTCGGCACCAGCCGTATATATGTCCTGGTACATCTCATAGGCGATGACGCCGCTCCTGTTGGATATGGACGATATGGTGCAGGGCTGGGAGGATATGAAAATCGTCTCCCAAAGGTGGTTCGCTTCGCACTGGGACGAGCCGGGTGCCTTGGATACATCTGTCTGGTTGTCCCGGGCGCAGGACAGGTAGTTGAGCGCGCCGTACTTGCCGCCGAGCTGCCCGCCTCCGGAGATGAGCTCCATGTCGAACAGCGCATACCTGATGTCGTGGGATTTCATGAAGCTTATGAGGTCCTGGGGCGTGCCGTCTATGTAGTCGTGGGCCACCTCCCCTATCATCTCGTGGGACAGGTGCTCATTCCGTATCACCGCGTTCCTGAGCCCGAAGTAGTTTATCCAGTGGCCGTAGTCCCACCAGGACACTATGCGCGACCCGTTCGGCGTATTGTATCTGAGCCATTCCATCGAGTCTATCCAGTAATCGGAAATGCGCTGGCAACGGAAATACGCTGCCTGGGGCTCCCACGAAGGCGCGGCACCGGGGTTGCTGAGGTAGGTGAAGTTGGAATAGACAGATGCGAGGCAGAGCTCGTAGCTGTACTGGTAGTTGGTGCCTTTGGCCGCATAGCCAGGCGGGTCTGCGGCGGCTGCGCAGACAACCGAGTCGTTGGAGGTGGAACAGAACGCCTTGAACTTGGATGCGAGCGCCATGGGGTCGTTCTGGTAGAGCGGCTGCAGGGACGAAGTGGCCAGAGACGAGGCGAAATTGGCGTAGGCGAACTGCAGGATGACGAGGACCGCTCCGATGATGAGCATGAGATAGTATGCCTGTTTCTTCATGAGTTCCCTGTTCGGCTCCTTGGAGAGCCACTCGCTCAGCCAAGCCACGAACTTCGAGGCCGGCTCGAGCGTGAAGCCGATTGCTACCGCCAGCATCACTCCGGCGTAGATGGTGTATTTCGCTTTTACTATGCCGACAATGAAGGGCGGCATGACGATGGCCATGAAAAGCAGGAATAACGCGTCTTCCTCTTTTTTGGAGAATTTCCAGAGCGACCAGGCCAGCGAGGCCATGAACGCGATTATCCAGAAGAGCATGATGCTGTTGTCCAGGGGGGCGATGGACACTCCGGTGCCGAGCACGAAATTCAGGAACGAGACGGAAATGGACAGTATGATGTTGGCCACTGCAGTGAAGGGAAGGAATACCAGCCACAGGATGTAGCCGAAAAGCTGGCTGAACATGTTCTGCCCGCTGGAGCCGGGCTGGTTGAATACGGCGGCTATTATGCCCAGCTGGCTGTCGAATGCGGTCGAGGCGCCGCCCTGCTCGGCTATCGTCCGGTCCAGGGGGGCGTTGTATTGGGCTATGCTGAACCCTGCCTCGGCCACCTGCTTGACCATATCTCCGAGCGGCGTAGCCGCGAACACCAGCAGCCCTACCACGACGATGGCGGCAAGGGCCATGGTTGCATTCGACCGGTCAGGAAGCTTCTGCTTGAGCGCATAGAGCACGGCCACTAAAGCCAGGCAGAGGAGGCATGGGACGACAATGAAAAGGGATGGGCTGCCGTTAGCGAAAACGTCCTTCAGGATTGAGCTCCCGATGAGCGGGCCGATTACGAACACTACCGCATTGAGCGTCAGCAACTGGCGCAGCTCGCTTCCATCGCTGTCGCGCAGGAAGCACATCACCGACTGGCCGACCATGAATATCATGGCGACCGAAAGGGCGAGCACCTGTGATGAGCTTCCCAGGCAGACCGCCGCGAAGGCAAGGCCGGCAATGACGGCGAAACGGAGGTCCTTCCTGCTTATGGCGAGCGCGTACATCGCATAGAAGAAGAAAAGCGCGAAGAATGCATATGGCTGGACCTCCTGCTCGCCGGCGGCCAGCTTGTAAACGAATACCGGTATGAACGACGCCATGCCCGCAGCCATGACGCCCCATTCCCGCCTGGACGATGTCGAGACGAGGAGGTAGATGAAGAAGACAGCGAGCACGGCCGCGATGGGCGGGTACATGGATGCCACAAGCGCCAGATGCATGTTGTCGTCGTTGTAGGCCGCTCCGCCGCTGTAGAAGGAATACCATATCGACTCGAGGTAGGAGATCTCCGGGATTTCACGGTGGTCGGCCGCTATTTCCGGGTACCAGGCGCTGGAGTCGTTCAGGGGGTTGTAGCCAACCGAAAGTATCTGGTGCGCGACATAGGTGTAGTAATAAGGGTCGAGCTCCTGGAAGACCGGGCTGTAGGAGCCGATGCGGACGAGGTATGTGAGGACGAGCACGATGACGAGCCCTGCGGCTATGAGCGTTGACGGTTTTACGGAAAGAAGCGAGTTCACCAGCTCCTCCCCTCGCGATGGCAGCTTGATGCTGATGCCGCCCTCCGGCAGCCTGATGCTTTCATACACCTTGTTCTTCACGAACAGTGCGATGGCGACGGCATAGAGCGCGGCTACCGAAAGCAGAGCTATGGCATAGCTGAACTTTACGCCAAGTACGAAATAGAGCAGGAAGGGGATGAGCGGGAGGCCGACCATGCCTATGGCGAAGCCGGTCAGGAGCTTTTCCAATGCGTTGAGCTCATCCTGTCGCGGCGAACGCGCCGCGAGCATGCTCGTGTCCGGCGAGCCGGACGCGACATTGCGGAACAACGAGAACGAGATTATGGCTCCGGGCAGAAATGCAGCTATGAATGCCCAGAATAGGAATACCGGAACGCTGAACGATACGAACAAGCAGGCACCTTTTCAGAGGAATTCGAGCTCGCCGCCGCCGGCTCCCTGCGGCTCCACGGCCTCGGCTCCCTTGCCGAGTATGTAGGGCGACTTTACGCCTGTTATTATGGCGGTTATCCTCATGCCGTCCTGGAGGCTTGGGTTTATTCTGGCGCCCATCTTGACGCTTGCGGTTTCATCGAAGCTTTGGGTCAGCAGCTCGCCCGCCCTTATTGCGTCGCCCAGGGTGAGGTCGGGTCCGCCCTCGAGGTGGATCAGGCATCCCTTCGCGCCTTCGTAATCCACGTCAAGCAGTGGGTGCTGCAGCGTGTCCTTGACCACGTCCTCGACCTTGTCATGGCCCGAGGCCTGGCCGAGCGAGATCATTGAGAGCCCGCCGTTCTCCATGACGGTCTTTACATCAGCGTAATCGACGTTTATCAAGCTCGGGAACATGATGGTGTCGGATATCCCAACGACCGCGCGGGTGGTGATGGAGTCCGCGAGCTCGAATGCCTTGGTTATGGGCAGGTTCGGCACGTACGCCGCAAGCCGGTTGTTGTCTATGACGACCACCGTGTCGCATACCTTCACGAGCTCCTGCAACGAAGCTTGCGCCTTCTTGATACGCACCCTCTCCAGGGCGAACGGATACGTGACCATGGAGACCACTATGGCGCCCAGCTCCCTGGCGATTTTCGCCACCACTGGCGCTGCTCCGCCACCGGTTCCGCCGCCCATGCCTGCGCAGAGGAAGACAAGCTCGTTGTCGCCTATCTCCCGCTTGAGCAGCTCGTGGTCCACCTCAGCGCATTTCTTTGCTATGGTAGTGTCGCCGCCTGCGCCGAGGCCTCTTGTGATGGTCTTGCCTATGAGTATCTTCTTGTGGGCGCCAATCATGTTCAGGTGCTTGCCGTCGGTGTTGATTGCGATGGTTGTGGCGCTCTTTATGCCGCTGGCGAATATGCGGTTGACACAGTTGCAGCCTGCGCCGCCGACGCCGATGACGGCTATGCGCACGCTGGCGTTCTCGTCCGCCTCCTTGCTCTCGGGTTTGGCTTCTGGCTTGGAAACATCAGGTTGTGGTTTGTCTTCCCTAGCCGCCTTGATTATGTCATCGAACATCGGATCACCTTGCGCCCGAATGGTAGAATAGTATAACCGGAATTAAACAAAAGAATATAAAAATCCCGCCTATGACGAGGGGCTGCTTTTATACCATTCTGCCGGGTTTCTCATGAGCTGGAAGGTGAGGGGAAATAGAATGGAGGGGATGACCACCATATCAGAAGGAGGGATGGGTGGAATGGTGGCTCCCCGCCATAAGTGTTATCCGCCCGGAATCGTTATCAGGTGCTGGAGGTCGCATGCATTGGCCGGCGCCTGCAGCATGGATGCATCGAGCAGCCAGGGGATGCAGCTTATCTGCGCGGCTGGCACGCTGCTGTAATCCGGTTCCTGGTAAGCGCCAGGCGCACTAGCGGTCTTGTCGAATACAAGCCACTGGCAGTCGGAGCCTGGCATTATCGGGCCTTCCTTGCAGCCGATATAATATTTATCGGCTTTCATGATGGTGACCATTATCGGGCACGTGCCTTGGCTGGACGGTGTCTCGATTCTCATGTCGCTGCCGATACCCTTGTAGAGCTTCGTGGTGCCGGATTCGGTCGTTACGTCGCACTGGATCGGCACTCCAAGGGCGATGAGGTCGTCGAAAGTCTTTCCTATGAGATCATTGCCGGGAGGCGGGGTAGAGTTGTTGGCTGGAGGCGTTTGATTAGCTGGAGGGGTCTGGTTGGCTGGAGGCGTTTGATTAGCAGGCGGCTGCCCTGACGGGCCACCCGGGGTGGTCGTGCATCCAAAAACCAGGAGAGCCACGAGCAAAACCGCGATTATAATCTTGGGGTACATGGCTTGCAATCAGGTCTAATCTTTTTAAACTTTGGCAAAAGTTTTCGATGTGTTTTTATTATCTTCCGGACGTACAAGAACAGGGTAATGAAATGGGCTTAGAGAGTATCATGTTCGGGAGAAAACTTAAGAACCCCGTGATACTCGCCTCTGGCATCCTCGGCATGACGCGCGCGAGCCTTGAGGCGGCCTGCGAGAACGGCTGTGGTGCGGTCACTGCGAAATCGCTTACGCCCGAGCCGCGCAAGGGCCACGAAGGGCCGAACATCGTTGAAGTGGAAGATGGCTTGCTCAATGCCATGGGCTATCCTAATCCTGGAATAGACGCGGGCCTCAAGGAGTTTGGTGGATGGAGGCGCAGGGAAGCGCTCATCATCAGCATAGTGGGGAAGAACAAGGATGAGTTCGCTGCGCTTGCGGAAAAGGTCGATGCTGCGCAGAAAACGCTGGGCGCCACCGCCATAGAGGCTGTGATGTCCTGCCCTCACACGCCTGGATATGGGACCATGGCAGGCCAGGGAACGCCTGAATGCGTATCTTCGATAACTTCGGCCATAAAGAAGAAAACGAAGCTGCCGCTCATAATAAAGCTGTCACCGTCCGTGCCTGGCGAAGGCAAGGCAGCGAAGGCGGCCGAGGATGCGGGCGCAGACGCGATAAACATGGGCAACTCCCTCGGGCCTGGGATGCTGATCGATGTCCACAGGAAAAGGCCGTTCCTGGGCTTCGGCGTGGGCGGGATGAGCGGGCCTGCAATCAAGCCCATTGTCATCCGCTGCGTATATGACATCTACAAGTCGGTGGAAATACCAATCATAGGCACCGGCGGCATCAACAGTGGAAGAGATGCCATAGAGATGATGATGGCAGGGGCAACCTGGGTGAGCGCAGGCAGCACGGTATATTACCGCGGGCCAGAGGCGTTCGGCCAGATATGCAGGGAGATGGAGGCGTGGATGAAATCCAACGGCGTCTCCAGGCTGAAGG
>CAYZNP010000012.1:0-13661 GCA_964479815.1 Microcaldota archaeon | reverse complement strand
GGCGAAAAAATCCGACTCGTTCGTAAAATGCCAGGGCATAATGCTGGACGACGTTTCAAAGAACAATTCCATCCCCAAGTTCCTCGTGGGCAATGGCGACTCGTTCATCTCCCATGAGGCGAGCGCAGGCAGGATGAGCGAGAAGAAGGTATTCTACCTGATGAGCAGGGGCCTCTCAAGAAAGGAGGCGGAGGAGCTGCTTGTCACCGGTTTCTTCGAGCCCTTCGTGAAGGAGCTGCCCTTCGAATACGCCGTAGAATTCAACCGGCTCCTCCAGCTTGAAATCGAGGACGGGGCGCTCTGACAGCGCCCTGCCAAAGAAAAAAGAATCACTGGAGCCTGAGTTCCCAGCCTTTCAGCGTGTTGCCTGTCCCCCACTCCATCGTGAAGGAGTACTTGTGAGGGCCGGATGCTGCCGGATAATAGAGGGCATCGGTTTGCAGGGTCAGGAACGAGTCGGTGAGGAAAACGCCGGCGTCCGCCCATTTCTTGCCAAACGTGTAGCCGGGGGCGACCTGGTAGACGTGGAAGATGCCGCTTCCGAGGGAAGTGGCAAAGGAGGCCGACTGGCCCTGGTAGATCTTGTTCTCCTGTATGAGGCTGTTGCTGCCATTCAGGATGGAGATGATGGCTGCGGGTCCGTCTGCGCCGTTCGAGAGGTCGTCAAGCCTGAATGTCAGGCTATCGGCCTGAAGCGATTCGCCCTGATTGATTATCCCGTCAGCAGCGGATCTCTGCCCTATCTGTATGCGGTCTGCAAGAACGCTAAGGAGCATATATCCCTGCTTCATGAAGCCGACGTAGTATCTTCCCTCAGGGAGGCCGGTGACGTTTCCCTGAGCATCAGAGACGGTTCTCAGCGGCGGGTCGAATGTTGCCTGCTCGGCAACCAGCACACTGTCGACATATTTGTCAACGACACATTGTACCGCGGAAGGCAGATTGACGTTGTATATCGTCGTGAATGTCTGCTTTACTGTGTCCTGCGCGACAGTCGCAACAGGATTTTTGCTGCAGGATGCGGATGAAAGAGGCAGTATCGCGGCGGCCCCGAGGCAAAGTGCGCTCCCGCCCAGATAAAGGCCCTGCTTGATGCGCCTCATGGCACCACTGCCATTTCCGGCGCCGCCAGTTTCAGCGGTATGATTATTCCTGATCATTTCAGTTTGTTTCATAAAAATCCTCCAGTAACAATATCACTATACTGTGTTAAAAAAGTATTATAAATGTGCTTATGACCTTCCTCTTTCAGCTCGAGGAAGGTGCGCTCTGACTATTTTGGCCCGGACTTGCACATGTGTATCTCATCTGAAGAGGTAACTAAGCCGGCTTCCCTTAATGCAGCGTATGGGCTGGTGTTGTAGTAATTGTAGAGCAGGCCACCGAGGCAGTTTGAAAAGAAATCTTCCCGGGTCATGCCGCGGGGTTCTTTCTTCAGTTTGTCTACAAGCCAGCGTATTGCGGCTATGCGGTTACTTTTCTGTTTATAGAACTCATTCGGGGTTTTCAGCATCTCCCAAGGCTGAAGTTCGTATCCTGCTTCCTTTAACGCATCATACGGACTGTTATTGTAGTAATTGTAGAGCAGACCGCCGAGGCGGTTTGAATGGAAATCTTCTTTGGTTATGTCTCTTGCATCTTTCTTGAGTTCGACCACAAGCCAGCAGATTGCTGCTATGCGGTTGTCTTTGGATTCGTAGAAGCCGTGCGGTGTTTGTAACAGCTCCCAAGGATAGAAGCTATAGCCTGCTTCCTTGAAGGCATCGTATGGGCTGCCACGGTAGTAATCTGTGAGAAGGCCGCCGAGGCGGTTTGATTCGAAATCTTCCCTTGTCGTATCGCGAGGGTCTTTCTTCAGTTTATCCACGAGCCAGCGGATTGCTGCCTTGCGGTTGTCTTTGGATTCGTAGAACCTCATTGGGGCGCAGCGCAGCTCCCAAGGATGGAAGTCGTAGCCGGCTTCCCTTAATGCAGCGTATGGACTCCAGTTGTAATAGTGATGGAGCAGGCCACGTAGGCGGTTTGAATGGAAATCTTTCTCGATTATATCGCGGGGGTCTTTCCTGAGCACTTTTTCAACAAGGAAACGGACTGCATCCTGCCTTATGCCTTCACCCATGCGCCAGTCCGCCTTAGTGAGCTTTTTGTCTACGCCCTTCACTACCTTGTACCAGCCGTGCTTTATCCAGAAATTGGCCATGGTGGCACGGCGGCTCTCATGGATAGGAAGCTGTGCGGGGAACGCCTGCTTTATGCCGGCAGGAGGGGCGATGGTTGAGGATTGAAGGCGCTTCATCTTGAATCACCATGGGTATGCTGTGAGCTGCGCATGTAAGCTTCGTCTTTTTTGCTGATGAGGCCGGCTTCCAGCAAGGCGTCGTATGGACTTCCATTGTAGTAATTGTAGAGCAGACCGCCAAGGCGGTTTGAACGGAACTCTTCCTGGGTGATGTCACGCGGCTCCTTGCCGGACTTCTTGACTCGCTGGACGAGCCAGTTTATGGCTGCTATGCGGATATCCTTCGATTCATAGAAAGTCTGCGGGGTCTTGAGCATCTCCCACGGATGTAAGTTGTAGCCTGCTTCCTTTAGGGCATAATATGGTATGTCACTGTAGTAATTGCTAAGCAGGCCGCCGAGACGATTCGAACGAAAATCTTCCAGAGTCATGTCACGGGACTCCTTACTGAGCTTCTTGACGAGCCAGGTTATGGCTGCTACGCGGTTTTTCTTCGATTCGTAGAAACCACGGGGAGTAACGGACATTTCCCAAGGATGGAAGGCGTAGCCTGCGTCTTTGAGGGCATCGTATGGACTGCCGCTGTAGTGGTCAGTGAGCAGGCCGCAGAGGCGGTTTGCATAGAAATCCTCCTGTGTAATATCCCGGGGGTCTTTGCCGAGCTTCCGAACGAGCCAGGTTGTGGCTGCCACCCGATTCTTTTCTGAATCGTAGATGTTTTGAGGGGTCTTGGCCATCTCCCAGGGGTGGAAAACGTAGCCTGCTTCCGTAAGGGCATCGTATGGGCTGTGGTTATTATAGTTGTTGATCAGGCCACAGAGGCGGTTTGAACAGAAATCTTCCGCTGTAATATCGCGGGGGTCTTTGCCGAGCTTCTGGACGAGCCAGGTAACCGCTGCTATGCGGATGTCTTTCGACTCATAGAAACCTTTAGGGGTCTTGAGCATTTCCCAAGGACGGAAGTCGTAGCCTGCTTCCGTGAGGGCAGCGTATGGGCTGTCTTTGTAGTAACTAGTGAGCAGGCCGCCGAGGCGGTTTGATTCGAAATCTTCATAAGTTATGTCGCGGGGATCTTTCCTGAGCACTTTCTCCACAAGGAAACGGACTGCATCCTGCCTTATGCCTTCGCCCATGCACCAGTCCGCATAGGTAAGCTTCTTGCTACCATCCTTCATCGGCTTGTACCAGCCGTGCTTTATCCAGAAATCGTCCATGGTCGCCTTTGCCTGTGCAAGCCCTTCTGCGGCCGGCTCTTTGACGCCTGGACGCCCGATTGCAGATTGTCCTGGCTGGATGATGAGGCGCTTCATTTGGAATCATCGTGGGTGTGCGCAGTGCTGCGCATATAAGCTTCGTCTGCCTTGGTCACTAGACCCGCTTCGTGTAGGGCTTCGTATGGGCTGTGGTTGTAGTAATTTGTAATAAGACCACAGAGGCGATTTGAATCGAAATCTTCCGCGGTTATGTCTCTTGGGTCCTTTTTCAGTTTTTCAACAAGCCAGCGGACTGCGGCAACGCGAATTTTCTTCTGCTCGTAGAGGCCCTGTGGTGTTTTCAGCATCTCCCAGGGGTGGAAGTCGCAACCTGCTTCCTTTAAGGCGTCGTATGGGCTACCGTTGTAGTAATGGGAGAGCAGGCCGCTCAGACGGTTTGAATGGAAATCTTTCTCAGTTATGTCTCTTGGGTCTTTCTTCAGTTTGTCCACAAGCCAGCGGATTGCTGCAATGCGGATGTCCTTCGAATTGTAGAAGTGTTTCGGGGTGTTTAGCATCTCCCAGGGGTGGAAGTTGTAACCTGCTTCCTTCAAGGCGTCGTATGGGCTGTCAGTGTAGTAACTTGTAAGAAGGCCACCGAGGCGATTTGAGTAGAAATCTTCCTTGGCCAGGTCTTTCGGATCTTTCCCAAGTTTTTCAATGAGCCAGTGGAGTGCTGCAACGCGGATGCTCTTCTCTTTGTAGAGAGCGTTCGGCGTTTTCAGCATCTCCCAGGGATGGAAGTCGTAGCCGGCTTCCTTAAGGGCAGCGTAAGGACCATAGTCGTAGTAACTCTGGAGCAAACCACAAAGGCGGTTTGAATTGAAATCCTCTACTGTAATGTCGCGAGAATCTTTCCTGAGCACTTTCTCCACAAGGAAACGGACTGCATCCAGTCGTATGCCCTCAGCCATGCGCCAGTCAGCCTGAGTGAGCTTTTTGCCGCCGTCTTTCATTGGCTTGTACCAGCCCTGCTTTATCCAGAAATCGGTCATTGTCACCTTTGCCTGGACGATGCCTTCCCCGACGGGCAGTTTGCCCGGAAACTCCTGCCGTGGGTTGCACATTATTGAATCTGGTGAAATGGGGCTTTGCCTGGCAGGTCGCATGCTTGTTATATGTGTATAATAGTGTTTAAAAAGGGGTTAGAAACAGCATGGAAACGCCACTGTAATATTATAAATCATGACGCAGTTATCCAGCCATGAAGCATGCGCTCGCGCTTTTCGTCTTCGCCTGCCTGGCAGGCGCAGCGTTCTCGTTCTCCATAGATTCTTACTATAGCCACGCAACTGTCCTGCCCAACGGCGACCTTGAGGTGCAGGAAAGCATCAACTTCACGCTGGAACAGGCATACAACGAGGGTTATCGCTCCATCCGCAAGGAGGACTTCGGCACCCTGGACAATCTGGTCGTGCAGTCCGTGACCGTGAACGGGGCGGATGTGCCGTACATCACGCAGCTGAACGGCGACAAGGCGGAGATCGTATGGCAGAAGACATACGAGGGCGCTAACGATGTGGAATTGGACTACATCCTGAAGGACAGGGCGCAGCTCTATGACGATTTCGCGAAAATCTGCTTTGAGCACTACGGCGCGAACTGGGCCGTGCCAGCTGCGGTGTTCCAGTCGCGCATGACGCTTCCTGAAGCCGCACGCGGTAAGGACATGCACTACGAGGTCTATTCCGCCAAGAAGGGCGGCGTGAATGTCGACGACCTGTCCATAGTCATAAGCATAAACGACGTGCCTCCGGGCAACTACGTGGGCGGCTGCTACCTCTATGACAAGGCAGCCCTGAGCACAACGAACAGGGTGAACGGCTCCGCATTGCAGATACTCAAGGACGAGCGCAAGGCATACGGCTCCCAGGAAACCCTTGCGCCTGAGCAGCCCGGCTCGACCACGATATGCTGCCTGCCGCTGGCCATATTCCTCGGCATCCTCGCAGCGTACAGGTTCAGCCAGGACAGGAAAATCCCGAAATATCCCGAGGACATACTTCCGCCGGACAAGGAGGAGCCCGCGGTGGTCGCCGCGCTGGTGCGCAACCAGGTTTCCGAGAAGAACCTCCTGGCCGCCTGCATCATAGACCTCATAAACCGGGGCATACTCGACATAGTGGAGCTCGAGAAGAAGGGCATGGGGGCATCGGCAACCATCGAGCGCGAGAGGACCATACTCATGCTCAGGCGCAGGCCGTCCGGCCTCAAGCCGTACGAGGACGCGGTGATAGACATGATTTTCAGCGGGGGCGGCACGCAGGTGGACCTGGACAAGATGGCAGAGGACTTCGACAAGATAAAGACCAGGGACGAGGCGGAGAAGACAGCGATAGCGAAGAACGTCAAGATATTCACTGACGAGGTGACCAGGATACTCAAGGAGAATGGCGTGTCGGACCTGAGGAACAAGGCCCAGAACAAGATAGGCGGCGTCATAGGGCTGGGAATATTCGCCGCCTTCATAGCCTGCGCAACCGTAGGGGTCGTGCCGGGCTGGTTCATTAGTTATGTGGCAAGCGGCAACTGGTTTGAAGCCGTGGGCACGCTGGTCTCGGTTGCCATCCTGCTACCAGCCATCGCGTATCTCACCATCCGTTATTTCAGGCCGTCCGTCCCGGAGAAGATGAGGGACGAATACGCGAAATGGGACGCGTTCGCGCGCGCGGTGGCGTCGAGCAGGCTGAAGGAATACCCGCCCTCGTTCGCGTCCATATGGGGCGGCGTGCTGGTCTATGCGACCGCCCTGGACATGGCTGACAAGGTCAAGAAGCACTTCTCAGAGCTTGGCGTGCTCGCAAAGGGCAGGCTTGCGTCGCTGGACAGGGTCACCGCATCCTCGTACGTGTTCTACACCTCGGCCTGGGGCGTGTACAACCTGAAGACCTACGGCAGCAGGTACGGAGCACCAAGCAGCCACGGCGGCTTCTCCTCCGCTTCATCGGGCGGCTGGAGCTCCGGCGGCGGTGGCGGGTTCAGCGGCGGCTCCTCAGGGGGCGGCGGATTCCGGTAACCTGGCTCAGGTCACCTGTTCTTCAAGAAGTGGTGTACCTGTGCCTCAAGACTGGGGCCGACCAGGTCTGTTATCTTTCTTACGAACTTGTCGGTTATGCCGGGCAATTCCTTTTTTTCTGCGTTTTGGCAAGCCATCCCGAAACCGGCCAGAAGCTCGTCGAAGCGCTTCACCCGCGATACGCCGAGATTACGCAGGTAGAAAATGCTTTCTTTCATTTCATCCGTGATGAGCCTGGCGCCGCAATACAGCATATAACCGATCGCATACGCATCGCAGGCTTTCTGCAGTCTATCCATGACGACTGCAAGGTCGATGCCCTTTGCGCTCCTTGCGCCGACCTTTGCCAGCTCCCGCAGGGAGCCGGGAACCTCTTCGGACGACAGGTAGTCCACGCTCAGATAGTTTTTCAGCTCGACGAGCATCTCCTTCCGCCAGTTCAGCGCGTGCGACCTGGACTGCATCAGGAGGCCGTATGAATCTCCGGGCGGGATGGCTCTGAGCAGGTACGGCGTCGCATTGAGGCTCGTCTCGGTTTTCAGCGATGGCGCGATGGAGTCGAGGGCATCCACCTCAGGGCCCCGGACGAAGAGGCCGCGGGCGACCGGACCTTGCAGGAACGCCAGCACGCCCGCGGAACGCAAGCCATTGAACAACACCGGCCGCAAGCCCGGGGATTTCTTCATTAAGCAGGCCCGATACAGGGTAATCCGCCTGCATAACGGCGTATATATTGTCGGCGTCCTAAAGTCGCCTCCGAGGCGGGAAAAGGCCAGCTCCTGGCCGATTCCGAGCTTTTCCAGCTCTTTCAGCCCGCCCAGCAGGGGGAGCGCGGTGGCGGCCTTCTGCCACTTCTCCAGCCGCTTTTCAGGCGAGGCGTTACGCGCACTGATGAATTTCTCAATCCCGGCAACGAGTATCTGTCCCATGCGAGCACCAGCTTTGCAAAAGCATCATTTTTTGTAATCTATTTACACAGTATAGTTTAAAAAGAAGCGGTGGCAGGCCGATTTTTAGCTGTAGAATCCTCTCTCCAGGCATACGTTTTTAGGGCTACGAACTGCCGTCTTCTTTTTTGCCTTTTTCGATGATGTTTTTTCGGTTCAACCAGCAATAGCAACCGAATATGAAGGCGCCTAACAGTCCCAGCGCTTTCACTACCCTCCAGCCCCCGTCGTTCACGCCGTCATCATGTGCCCCGTCAACGAGCTGTTTTACAAAGCCCAGCGTCATAGGAATCTTCGTGGTGTCCGGCGCGTCGAGTACCGTCTGCGATATTTCATATGCCTCCATGGAGTTAGCAAACCTAAGGCCATACAAAGCATCTGCTAATGGATGAAGGGGACTATTCGCCGGTACACTGGCCAGGTCATGGAGGCTAACAAACGGTTTGGCATTTCTCTGTGCCTTGGCAGTAGCGTCTCTCTGTACCCGTTGAAGAGAATCGTTCTTTGCCTGAGCCTTTGCCTGGGCAATAGCTTCTGCCTGGGCAGTAGTGTCTCTCTTTGCCTGTTTGATAAGTTCCGTGAGAAGTCCAGGCGTTATACGGATCGTTCGTTTCCCCTTCTGCGCATCTGCCAGAAATTCCCCGGCCAGACTGGCCGTCAGGTCGGTGGGCTTCATATACTGGCTTAGCATCAAGGCCTCTTCAAAGTGAATTGAATCAGGCCCGCCGTAAGCACCTGAATCATGTTGCATGGTGTAAAAAAACTGAAGTCCGTCTAAAGTTCCCAGCAATATACTATCCTGCGCATTATTGGCTTGCGCCTGGACGGTAACATGCGGTTTGGCTTTTGCCGTCACGTCCGCCCTCACGGGAAGCGATGCGGCAAGCAGCGCGGCGACGCAAACGAAGGGCGTCATGCATCTCCAGGCACGCGGTTTCATGCCAGCACTTCGTGCAGCAGACGCAACCTTATCAGCAGGTACAGTATTCAGACTCGCCATAGTATCATCAATAATCATCATGCATGAAAGGAATTATAAGGCATACCATTACACTCCTCAACACACTTGAACTGCCCGGTGCGCCATACCGGGATGACGGCGCCCGGCCTTGGCCGTCGTCCATTCCGGACCGGCCGGCGCGCATGGAAAGCGGGTTACGTCATTTGTCGCCGCGGCTCTCGCTATCATTTTAATACTTAGCAATCAAACGCAAAACCACAATCAAGCTGCGAGGTTAATTGCTATGAGAAAAGAGGACGAGTACGGATTCGAGAAGATAATCGAGGTCTACGACCAGAAGACCGGCATGCAGGGCGTCTGCGTAATCCACAACACTGCGCGCGGCCCGGGCAAGGGCGGCATAAGGATGGAGCCGGACATCACCACCGAGGAGGTGATGGGGCTCGCCAGGGTCATGACGTGGAAGAATGCGATGGCCGACCTGCCGTTCGGCGGCGCGAAAAGCGGCATAAAGGCAGACCCGAAGAAGATGACGCCTGAGCAGAAGGAAGCGCACGTGCGCGCGTTCGCCAGGAAAATCAAGGAGGTCATCCCAGCGGAGTACATAGCCGGCCCGGACATGAACACAAGCGAGAAGGAGATGGCCCAGTTCGCAGACGAGATAGGCACCCCGAAGGCGTGCACCGGCAAGCCGGCCAGCGAAGGGGGCCTTCCGCACGAGCTCGGCTCCACAGGCTTCGGCGTAGCCGTATGCACCCGCGTCGCGGTGAAGCACATGAACAAATCGCTCAACGGCATGACCGTGGCCATGGAGGGCTTCGGCAACGTGGGCACGTTCGCCATGAAGTTCCTAGAGCAGTGGGGCGCGAGGGTAGTCGCGGTCTCCGACTCCAAGGGCATGATATACAACAAGGACGGGCTGAAATACGCTGACCTCATGAAAATCAAGTCCGAGAAGGGCACGGTCACCGCTGCAAAGGGCGAGAAGCTCGATGCTGCGAAGCTGTTCGAGCTGCCCGTGGACATACTAATCCCCGGCGCGAGGCCTGACGTCATAAACAAGGGCAATGTCAGCAGGATCCAGGCAAAAATCCTGAGCGAGGCTGCCAACCTGCCTGCGAAATACGACGTGGAGCAGGTCCTTATGAAGAAGGGCGTAGTCGTGCTCCCTGACTTCGTCGCGAATGCCGGCGGAGTCATCTCGAGCTATTGCGAGACCATGGGCTGGAACGCCGACACCATGTTCAAGGTGGTGGAGGAAAAGATTTCCACCAATACGAAGATCATGCTCGAGCGCGCAAAGGACAACGACACGCGCAAGGCTGCCATGGATATCGCGAAGGAGCGCGTCCGCGATGCCATGGTGATGCGCGGCTGGCTGGCGAAATGATGGCTCCGCAACCAATCTTTCTTTTTCCCATAATCCTTCTTCTGCTGGGCATATGCGGCCCGGCGAACCAGGCAGCGGAGAACCAGACGGCACCCCCGGCCGTTGCGCCGCAGCCCACGTCCCCTCCTCCGAACGTCACGCAGGTGGACATGCTGACATGGGACTACATAAACAAGGCCAGCGTGGAACAGGCCTGCCTCATGGAGGCGAAGGCTAAGGCTGGGGCCTATGCCTGGGCAGTGCAGGGCTGCACCTGCGACGAGACGGTAGGCGATTGGGTGAAGGACTACGATTGCGGCATATCCACCGTGCAAGGGACGGTTTCAGCCCGCATATCCTGCGTCCTGGCCGACAGCGCCTGCAGCCTGGCAAGTCCCTATGGGAACGGCACCATAACCTTTGACCAGATACGGCAGTTCCCGGTCCAGAAATGAGGCCGAAACAGGCAGGGCCAACCAGGGAAAATACACGAATTTATAGCCCCTACCACCACCTTTATAAACACTTTTAGCCATAATATACTCATGCACAAATTGAAGCTCCCAGCCTTCATGGTGTCTCGAACGATAGAGCCTCCAAGGATAGCCGCCTTGCCGCAGCATGAGACCATTACAGGCGCCACAGATAAGCATGAAAGCAGGGGCATGCGGGCCTTGCACGCCGTAGGAAGCGCAGCTCAAAAGTCGCTCACACTCTTTAATCCTAAACAGATTTACAGAAAGGCGAGAGAGGACATCAGAACCTTCAGGGAGGCCAAGTCCATCAAGGATGCGGACATCGCCGGTCAGCACGAGGTAATAAGCGCAAAAATAGACATGAAACTGGCCGCAGGAATCGCCATCAGCGAATTCGTGGGCACCTACATTGGCGCATGGTCCGTAGGGGTGGCCCTGCAGGAGCTGACCAAAAACGCCTACTGGGGCGTGGCCGGAACAATAATCGGCGACTATCTGCCGGCGGTCCTCTCGTTCCAGGTGGCCTGGCTGGCGCTCAACACACAGTACTATTCCAATTCGGCCAAATCTTTCTGGGGCAAGGTGAAACACTTTTACAAGGACATCCTTCCGCTTCATGCGGCCGCGGTCATCGCTGCGGTGCCGTCGTATCTCGTGGGAGGCCTGCTTTCCAGCGGAATTATAGCGCTCGTGAACCATTTCAGCCCCCATGGCGCTGAGAAGATCCACATAATGCCGCTCATTTCAGAGATAATAAACTTCGGGGTGGTGGAAGTCATATACCTTACGCTCCTTGCCAGCCAGGCAATGAACTATGCGAAAAACATCACGGCCAGGTATACGGCTTATCTCGACAAAAGGTTCGGAAAGGGGGTGGACTCACAATGATATGCGCTTCATCGCAACATGCCCCGTCTTGTACACAGTTCAAGAAGGATGAGCGGAGCGAAAGGGGCAACAAATTCCCAAGCCAGCCATTCCAAGAAACCATAATCAAGAGCGTGCGTCCCAGCAGGGCGGCGCTTGGAAAAAATAAGGAACTTCGCCTGCTTGATTTTGTCGGATATGCCGGAAATGACAGGGAGGTCAGAAGGCTTGCTCATGCGACTGAGGTCGCGGAGAGGAACATGGAGTTGGTCGACCCCACTGAGAAGAGGAATTTCGACCCTAGGCATGCCCGGAATCTCTACCGCTATCTTTTCCCCAACAAGGATGAAGCAGAAGACTGGAACAGCGCCATCGCCCCCAGGCTCCATGAGATGATGAAGCTGGCTAGTTCCCCCAGCTTGCAGAGGAAGTACGGTGACAGCAGGTTCCATGCCATAGTTTCCACGAACAAAGGGCAGGTAGTCGGCTATACCCAGTTCTCCACCATGCCGCTTGAAGGCGGCAAGGTCGTCGTATTCTGGCAGTACGGAGGCGTCGCAGATAAGAGGTTCATGCGGCAGCAATACCACAGGAATGCAAATTTCAGGGAAGAAGGCCTAGCTACCGCGTTCTACGTGTTCAGACATGGCATTGCAGACCATGATGCCAAGAGCATGGGGTACAAAGGCGGGGTCGTCGGGACCATCTGCGAAGCTGAATTCGTTGGCATGGGCGACAACGCAAGCGACATAAAATTCACCAAGACGCGTTTGCATATCCACAGGCAAATGGGCGCCAGGGCAATGATGCTCGAAATGGAGGACGGTTCGCTCGTTACGGCGCACATTCAGCCGCGGCTAAGCCTGGCCTCCAATCCGATCCTGCTTCACATGCTCTTCAGGCCGCTGCACTTCGAGCAAAAAGACATGTATCAGACAAGCGAGATGGACAAGGGGCTGGCACGCTCGCTTGTCATGTCCTACATGGACAACTTCGACAGGGAAGGCTTCGGCACGGATGACGTGCAGGAGGCGAGGCTGATACTGCAGGGCAGATTCGCAAAAGCGAGGAGGGTCCTGCTGGTGCCACCTGAGACCCTCCCCAATATGATTGAGCTCGCGAGGATGGACCCGCTGCTAAAGAGGCAGGTGGAGAACGATTACGGCTCCCTGGAGAGACAGGAGGCCAAAATAAAGAAGGCGCTTGCGGAGCTGGCTGAAGGCAATGGCGCGACGAAGAGGCTAGGCTCGTAGGGACTTGCCATGAAACTTCACCATGAACGTGCCGGGAAGATGCAACTGCGGGCAGCAGGCCCCCGAGTCAAACAGGTCGAAAAGCAGTTACTGATAGAACACATAAATCTTGCGAAGGTGGCCGCAGGAAACGGCCCCGAAACAAGGAGGCTCATCCGTGGCGTGAAGTTCCTCCTTGAGGCCTTCCCGCCCGAAGAAAGGGTTCCGGTGGGAAATGAACAGGATGTGACAATCGGCGGCAGTCCGCACAACAGATGGTGCTTTACCCTGGCACGGAAAGGCGATGAGCTGGTGGGCGCCAGCTCGGTCCTCTACCTGGACGATGCCGCCACGGTACTCATAGGCTATGTCAGGGCGACAGCAGGCTTGGGCGGCAGCGGCATGAAAATCCTCGGCGCGAGGATGCTGGAATTCGGCCAGGCTGCAGCCAGTGAGACCGGCAAGACACTCCAGTCCATATGCGGCGAGGTCGAAAGGCCGGATGTTATGAATACTATTGAGGCAAAAGCAAGGCTTAGGCTCTTGCGGTCACTTGGAGCAGGTCTGCTCGGCCCTGGAACTTCATTTAAGTATTATCAGCCTCAGGAGAATGGAAGCCTCCTGCCGCTAGCCATTGCCGTATACCCGCTTCAGAAGCAGACGCAGATGCGAGCGGATGAAGTCAAAACGCTCGTCCGCGCCATATACGCGTCGATATACGACCACCTTCCGAAGAAAGTGTATGACGCCGCACTGGCAAAGATACTCGGCAGCATCCCTAAAGAGCCGCTCCAGATTGTGCGTTAGAACAAGCCGGCAATGAACGCCACTGCGTAGTATATCAGGGCAGCTGCGATGGCGGTAAGCGGTATCGTAAGGAACCAGGCGGCCACGATGCGCCTCGCCACGTTCCAGTTCACTGCTGTGGTGCGCTTGAGCATGCCGACGCCGCTTATGGAGCCGGATATCACGTGCGTCGTGCTCACCGGTATCCCGAAGATGCTGCAGGCGATGATGGTGGAAGCGCCGGCGGTCTCCGCGCAGAAGCCGTCTATCGGCCTGAGCTTCGTTATCTTCGTCGCCATGGTCTTGACTATCTTGCGGCCGCCAACGATCGTGCCCAGCGCGATGGTCAGGTGGGATAGTATCACCACCCAGAAGGGCACGCTGAATGTGGGGAGGAATCCGCCCAGGAATAGCATCAGGGTCACGATGCCCATGGTCTTCTGCGCGTCGTTTGTGCCGTGTGCGAGGCTGAACGCGGAAACGGATATCAGCTGGAGCTTCCTGAACCAGTTCTG
>CAYZNP010000011.1:4597-15026 GCA_964479815.1 Microcaldota archaeon | reverse complement strand
CGCGGAAATCAGCCTGCCGCATTTAATTTCAGAACATACGCCTATCAGCGCCAGGGATACGATTGCGAGTATCAAGTTTGGATATCAAAATCACAAGGCTTGTTTTCAGAACTAGAGCAGACCGATGCTCTCGTTAAGCAATCAATATAAACGTGTTCTACCAAGAATTCTCTGCTCTCTGATGAACTGTCAGAGTTTGTTATGGGGTTATGGCGTAATGTTGGAATGCCAACGCGCAACCTGGTAGCGCGGCAGTCTCCAGATCTCTCCCGGCACGCGCCGGGAATTGTAGCCGCGAAAACTGCATGTCGGAGTTCAAATCTCCGTGACCCCACTATAAAAACCGTGAAAAAGGACTGATGACATGAAAAACTGGATCGCGCTGATACTGGCCATATTCCTGCTGTTCGGGTGCGTGAACCCGCCCCAGCCCCCGGCGAATGCGACAAGCCCGCCGCCGGTGCTGACTGCCGCGAACAACACTACGCTCACTCTCAAGCCCATCCCTGCTGATTCAAGCGTCAGCCTCGGCGACACCGTGTGGGCGGACTACACCCTGCGGGTGGATGGGGAGGTCATCGACACCAGCAACGCCACGCTGGCAAACCAGTCTGGCATATACAAAGTCGGGCGCAACTATACGCCGCTGCAGTTCGATGTCGCGTTCAACAAGAGCATCATAACCGGTTTTATCCTCGGCATCATAGGAATGAGTGTCGGCGAGACTGAGTCCTTCCAAGTGGACCCGGCCAGGGGATATGGGCCGTACGACCCTAGCAAGGTCATCGTCGTGGACCGTTACTACGAGAAAAGCCTCTACGAAACGGTCCCGCGCGTCGATCTCGAATCCGAGGGCGTGAACGTCACCCAGGGAGCGGGCTTCAACACTGTCTCTGGTACGGTGTTCATCCAGAACGCCACCAACGACACGGTCACGCTTTTCTACGTCCTGACGCCGGGCAAGAACTTCACCGCCAATGGCATCCCCCAGCGCGTGGCGAGCGTATCCAACCTGACGGCTACCATAGAGTTCGCCCTGGATGTGAACAAGTCATACCTGCTTCCTGACCCGGACACTGGCCAGACGAAGCTCTTCACGGTGCTTGGCAAGACAGATACGAACATAACGCTGGATGGCAACCACCCTCTCGCAAACAAGACGCTGGATTTCACGGTTACGATAGTGAAAGCCGAGCGCCCGTCGTGATGGTTTTGAGATGAAGTGGCATGCAGTCCCGGTAAAGAGCGCCCTGGAGCGCCTCCGCAGTTTCGAGGGAGGGCTCTCCTCATCAGAGGCGGCCATCAGGCTGGAGCGCCATGGCCCGAACAGCATAGCCGTGGAGCGGAAAATCTCCCCGCTTCACATTTTCATCAGCCAGTTCAGGAACCTCCTGGTCCTGCTCCTTCTTGCTGCGGCACTGGTCTCGCTTGCGCTCAGCTTCCTCAACCCGAAGGATGCCGAGATAGTTGATGCGCTGCTGATTTTCGCGGTGGTCATCGCCAACGCGGTGCTCGGCTTCATGCAGGAATACAAGGCTGAAAAGTCCATAGAGGCGCTCACCAAAATGGCAGCGCCGCTGGCGTCTGTCCTGCGCGACGGGAAGGAAGTTGAAATCCGCTCAGAAGAGGTCGTGCCAGGCGACATCCTGCTGCTTGAGGAGGGTGACAAGGTGGCGGCCGATGCACGGCTCACGGAATGCTTCTCAATATACGCTGATGAGTCCATGCTCACTGGCGAGAGCGTGCCGGCGCACAAGTCCCCGGGCGTCCTCGCCCCGGAAACGCCGCTGGCAGAAAGGGACAACATGGTGTACATGAACTCGGTGATAACCCGCGGCAAGGGCACGGCGCTCGTGGTCCACACGGGGCTGAAGACTGAGATGGGGAAGATAGCCAAGGAGATATCAGAGGCGCCAGAGAAGGTCACGCAGTTCCAGCTGGAGATCGCTGACATCGGGAAGAAGGTCTCAATCATCACAGTCGCCATCCTGGTGGTCATAGCCGCCACCGAATTCCTCATGCGCACCGGCGACCTGCTTTTCATATTCATGGCCGCAGTGGCCCTGGGCGTTGCTGCCATTCCGGAGGGCCTCCCTGCGGTCGTTACGCTGGCGCTCTCCATGGCGACCAGCCGCATGCTGAAGCAGAACGCTCTCATGAGGCGGCTCTCCACTGTGCAGGACCTGGGCTCGGTCAACGTCATCTGCACGGACAAGACAGGCACGCTGACCGAGAACGTGATGACGGTCACGAGGATATATTTCGACGGCAAGCCTGTCGAGGTCGGCGGCAGGGGCCTGGAGTTGCACGGCAGTTTCGCCCCGCAGCCTGCGCAGAACGAGTTCGAGATGCTCCTGCTCTGCGGCGTGCTGTGCAACGATGCGCGGCAGGTCGAGGTGGACAAGGCCAGGAAATTCAAGGGCGATCCGACCGAGATTGCGGTGATGATACCGGCATACAAGGCACGCCTTGACGTGGACGGCATCCGCGCGCGCTGGAAGCGCGTGGGCGAGGTGCCTTTCTCCTCTGAGCGCAAGCTTATGTCCACTGCCAACAGCAATGGCAAGGAAACATATGCGTTCGTCAAGGGCGCGCCAGAGGTGCTTCTCGCCCGCTGCACCCACCTCAGCGAGCGCGGGGTGCCAAGGAACATAACCGAAAAGGACAGGAAGGAGATACTCGAGCACAACCGCGTGATGGGCTCGCACGCCCTGCGCGTCCTGGGATTCGCATACAAGAAGGGCCCTGCATCCCTGGAAGAGAAGGACATGGAGAACGGGCTTGTCTTCCTTGGGCTGATGGGAATGAGGGACCCGCCCAGGGCAGGCGTGAAGGAGGCCGTGGAGGACTGCAGGAAGGCGGGCATACGCGTGATAATGATAACCGGCGACAACCGCTACACCGCAGAGGCGGTCGGGCGCGAGCTTGGCTTCACAGGCACTGCGGTGACCGGCGACGAGCTTGACCGGCTGTCAGAGGCGCAGTTCGCCAAAGCCGTGGAGAAGACAGACATCTACGCGCGCACCTCCCCAAGGCATAAGGTTCTGCTGCTCAAGGCCCTGCAGAGCAACGGCCACATCGTGTGCATGACAGGCGACGGCGTCAACGATGCGGCCGCGATAAAGAACTCGGACGTGGGAATCGCCATGGGCATACGCGGCACAGAGGTCACCAAGCAGGCCAGCGACATAATAGTGCTGGACGACAACTTCATCACCATCCGCAATGCGATAGCAGAGGGCCGCGGCACGTTCGACAACATCCGCAAGTTCGTGGCCTACATGCTCGGCGCGAACATATCGGAGGTGCTCATCATCTTCCTCGCGACCATAACCGCGCTCGGCATCTCGCCGAAAATCGCCATACAACTGCTGTGGATAAACCTCGTGACCGACGGCGTCCCTGCCATCGCCATGGGCGTTGACCCGCCTGCCAAGGGCATCATGCAGCGGCCGCCGAGAAAAAAAGGCGAGCGCATGGCAGATGTGGGCACGATGTACTTCCTGGGCTCCATTGGGCTTGCGGCCACCGTGGCGCTCCTGCTGCTCTACATGTTCTACATGGGCGCAGAAGGCGCAGCGAAGGCATACACAATGCTGTTCACATCATTCGTGGTCCTGGAGATGGTCACCGTATACGCGGTCCGGTGGAGGTACAACACCGCCATGCTCTCCAACCTGTGGCTCCACGCCGCGGTCGCCTCGTCGTTCATCCTCCAGCTCGTTCTCCTGTACACCCCGCTGAATTCGCTTTTCGGCATCGTGCCCCTGTCACTGGGAGAATGGGCGGGCATCGCAGCAGCAATGGCCGGCTATCTTGCCCTGCTCGCGGCTGCCATGAAACTCGAGCCCCTGCTGGTCAGGAAATGACGGATGATGCAGAATCAGCATGCGCTGTGCGCATGGCAGAAGAAAAAACTTAAAAAGAAAAAAAGATCTGGCCTTTACGAGCACTTGCCGACAAGTCCCTTGGTGCCGCTTTCCTTGAGGCCGGTGATGCTGCCCTTGGTGTAGGTAATCACGACGTCGTTGTACGTGTAGGGCGTTCCAGCCGCACCGCATGCCGTCGGAAGTGTCGCGACGATTACATTGGTCTGGCCGCTGTTGAACACCGTGCTTGTCGAGAATACCGACGCGCCGCCTACTGATATGTCGGTCAGCGTCAGCTGCTGCAGGTCATTGTTCACCATCTGAAGCGTCAGTCCAGTGCCGCTTACCTTCACTGTCGTGATGGCGAATGGCGATACTGTGCCCCAGTAGTTCATGCTCTGGGTTTCGAGCGAGCCTGCACCCAAGCTTGAGAAGCCGCCTACGAGATAGACGACTACCAGTGCCACAACCAGCACCACAGCCAGGATTACGAGATACTCTGTCGATACCTGTCCTTTACTGTACATATAACACCTCCAGTGTTACGCATGCGTTAAGATTTACCCGAAGCTTTAAAAGTGTTCTCCTGCCCCCCGTGGCGCCCCATTACACGCTGCCGAAGCCAGAGAGCACCGTGCCTATGACCAGCTTGGCAAGGAAATAGAATCCCAGGGAGCCGGCCGCGAAAATCGGGAAATACTTTATGCCGTAAAGCCCCTTCCCCCTGCTGATGATGCCGACGAGCGCGGACATGAGCAGGCTGGTGAGCACCAGGGTGATCATCGCGGCGTCAAGCATCTGGGCAGGTGTGATGCTTATCTTGCCGGAGAATGTGGGGAGGCTGGCGAGCTGTGTCCCCGGGGCCGCCTGGGGCGGCTGGAGGGCGAGGAACACAGTGAGGAAGTGAGTGGATACGGCAAGCAGGAACGGCATGACTATGACCACCACGAATCCAAGGAATATGGTATAGCTCCTGGTGGCGGTGGTCAGCTCATCGCGCAGGTCCTGTATGCGCCTTATCTCGTCGGCGCTGGAGCGCAGCAGTTTCGCCAGCTGCCCGCCCGAGCGCAGGCCCTTGCCGAACAGGAGCGCTATCCTCCGGAGCATCCCCGAATCGAAATACACGCTTATCTCCACGAGCGAGTCCACCAGCGAGGACGTGCCCCCTGCCTTGGCCATGGCAAGGATGACCTCGTCGTATAGGGCGCCGAACTCCGGCTTGGCAGCCTGCAGGAAAGCAGGGAACGGGCTCATGCCTGCCCTCATGTTCGAGGCCGTGAGCAGGAGGAAGTCCGGCAGCACCTTCTCAACGGTTGCGGTGCGGTCCGCTATGCTGAAATAGAGCTTCAGGTAGAGCGGTACGGCCGCCCCCAGGAAGCCGGCTATGAAAAGCCCCACGCCTATGGACATGGTCGCGGCCGTGGCCACCGGATTGTAGATTATGAGGTAGAGCACGAGCAGCAGCGCGCCGGTGCAGAGCGAGAACAGCAGCCTCTTGCCAAGCCAGACGCGCGTATCCTCCCGTATGCCAGCGTGGTTCAGGCTCTTTTCGAAATAGGCTGCCACCGGCGCGGGGATGATGACGCCCATCCTGCGGAATGGCCTTGCCGCGGCCAGCTCGTCCCTGTGCGCTTTGGCCCTTTGCTCTTTTTTGGCGTCCTCTGCTTTCCCGGCCATGTCATCCCCCGAAGAGCTCCGGCCTTGTGGAGCCCATGTATCCTATCAGGATGACCTGCACGACAGCGGAAGAGCCGACCAGCAGGCTGATGGTGGTCACGTCCACCCCGAGCCCGCTGAACGCCGACAGCAGCACCATGAGCGTTATGCCGAGCGATGGAACCACCGAGGCGACGAGCATGTATATGAGCAGCAGGAAGTTCAGGTTGCAGGAATAATTCTTTATGTCGCGGTAGGTATAGCCTTCGATGGATTCCACCATGCCCATGAGCGCGGCCTCCATGCTTGCGCCGGACTCGAGGGCGTTGACCATCTGCCATACGGTCCGTTTCATGTACTCGCTTTCGGTGCGCAGCGCGAGCATCCTGAGTGCGTCCACCTCCGGTATGCCGCTCTCTATGTCCCTCACGACCTCGGTGAATGCGGCGGAAACGTAGCCGTATTCCGCGCTGGCTACGTTCCTTATGGAGTCGAAGAGCGGCACGCCGCTGTCCACGCCCATGATTATCTCCCGCAGCGCGAACAGCAGGTCCTTGCTCTCCTTGGTGGCCATCTTGCTAAGCACTATTCCCGGATAGGCCAGGTGCAGCATCAGGAACACCGCCCACGTGCCGGTGCCCACAGCGAGCGAGAGCACGAGCGGCTCCGCGGTGCCGCGCAGCATGGTTGCGGCGAGGCTTATGGCGAAGAGCATGAGGCCGTAGAAGAACGAAGACAGGAGCGACGCCGCGCAATAGGCTTCCGGGTCGAGATCGTAGCCTATCTTGGGAAGGGTGATTCTCAGACCGGGCTGCAGCGCAAGGGCCGCCTTGCCGAGCGGCCTCAGCCTCCGGCCCACCCCATCCATGTCCCGGTGCGTGAGCAGCATTACGGGTATTCTCTCTGGCATTCACAGCACCTTCGAAGGCGGCGTTTTGCCCAGCGCCGCCTTCACTATGGAAGCCTCGTCCGCATAGTAGAACTTCATGATGCGGCCCACCGCGTCGATGTCCTCCAGGCCGTTGTCCACGAGCCACTGGAGCACCGCCATCTTGTCGCGCTGGTCCTCATCTATCTCCTTCTCGGTCATGCCGGTGTGCAGGTTCATCTCCTCGATGTAGCGGTGGGCAGGCTTGACCCTCTGGAACGTGTCCGTCCTGGACTTCCAGTTGAATATCCTGCTGAGTTCCGGCTGGTCCATGGTCGGCACCAGCTCAGATATCTCCAGCGTGCGCCTGATGTTCTTCCTCCTGTCGCGGTACTGGACGACGAGCAGGTGGATGTCCTCTATTTCGGACACGGGCACCTCTATGGGCGGCTCTATGAGCCTTTTGACGACCTGCGAGCCGGTGTCCGCATGCATGGTTGAATAGACGCTGTGCCCTGTGTGCATGGCCTCGAAGAGCACCTCTGCCTCGCGCTTCCTCCTTATCTCGCCCATGACGAGGCGGTCTGGCCTCATCCTCAGGGCGTTCACCACCAGGTCCAGCATGGTCACCTCGCCGAGGCCCTCCGGGTTGGCCGGCCGCGTCACCATGGGGATCCAGTTCCACTGGTAGGTCGGCAGCATGAGCTCGCGGGTGTCCTCTATGGTGATTATCCTCTGGAACGGCTGTATGAGCGCCAATAGCCCGTTCAGCGCGCTTGTCTTGCCGCTCGCGGTGCCTCCGGCTATCAGGACGTTCATCTCGTAGTGCACCGCCTGCCAGAGCATCGCCGCCATCTCCGGGGACATGGACCTGTTCTCTTTGTTGAGGTAGCTCACCATGGTCCAGGGGTTCCTGGCGAACAGCCTCAGCGTTATGGTATTGCCGTGGGCGGACACCGGCGCGAGCGTGGCGTTTGCGCGGTCGCCGCTCTTCAGGTGCGCGTCGAGTATGGGGGTGAGCACGCTTATCTGCCTCCCCACCCTGCGTGCTATCTGCTCGGCGTAATTGCGCGTCTCGTTCTCGCTGCCCATGAATATGTTCGTCTTCAGCCATCCGTGCTTCTTGTGGTAGACCGAGACCGGCAGGGCCGCGGAGTTGATGACGATCTCCTCCAGCCTTGAATCCCCTATGAGCGCCTCCAGCTCGCCCAGCCCGTACATCTCGTTCAGGACGATGTCCGAGAGCTCGTCCAGCGACTCCTCGTCCGGGGATATGTCGCTGGCTATGATTGCTGATATCATGCGGTGGCGGAGCATGAACTGCCCCATGGACTCCTCTGCCTCGTTCGTCTGGATGGGGAGGTTCCGCGACACCTCGGTCTTTACCTCCTCCAGGTAGGCGCGCGTGTATTTGCTTACCTCTGGCAGGACGATGTTGTAGACCGGCCTTTTCTCCCCCTCTGAATAGACTATGCCGACCGAGCCCCTTATGTGGCCCTCCCTGGCGGAGATCTCGTACGCGTCCAGCTGTTTCCCCTCGGGCTGCTCCTTCTCCTTTGCCGGCTGCACTGCGATTATGGTGGCCCATGGCTTCTCCACCATGTTTATGGGATAGTGCGTCCTCGCCATGCCTGCCTTCTCAAGTATGAGCATTATCTTTTCCACTGAATGCTCGCTCCAGGAAAGCTCCTTTGCGAGCTGCTGGAAGTTGAGCTTCCCTTTCTTCTGGATGAGCCGGACCATATCGTCGATTTTCGTTTCAATGGCCATGTTCCATTCATCTCCTGTGTTGTTTTAAATTACTTCCCGAACCGCGCGTGCTTGGACACTCTTCCCTGTGAGTAGTCCACGGTCGCATCATATGCATATCCGCACCCCTTCGCAGCGTCCAGCCGCGGCAGCACCGCGCTCCACGAGATGTCCGCATCGGCGCCCCCTGCCCTCATGTCAAGCGAGCCGCTGTTCCCGCCGTTCGGCCCGATGGTCACCGTTAAACTGCTGCCGTTAGCGTAATCGACTCTGAACGTGTTCTGCTGGTTCGCGAACACGGTGCCCGCCTCGATGCCAGTCCCGTTCAGGTCCGTATATGATATGGTGACGTTGAGGGTGCCGCTGGCGTTGAACGCCATGTGGGTGACGTTCCTGCGCACCCCCACTACCGTGAAGCTTATGTTGTAGGACGTCGCATTGGTGCCACCGCTCCTGGTGAAGAGCATCTCGTGGCTGGTGTGGTTGTTGGTATAGACGTAATCCTCGTCTATGAAAAGCCTTATGGTGCCGCCGGTCAGGTTGGTGAAGTTCGCGGTTATGCTGCTGGACGTCCTGTTCGCCACCTCGCCCTGGAGGAATGCCTGGTAGGACAGGATGTCCGCGGAATGGTTGTATGAATGGAGCGTGTCGTTGACGCTGACAACCGTGCTGCCATTCCTCTCGTCGAATCCCACCGGCGGCCCGACTATGGAATTGAATTCGTACGCTACGTCGTCCAGCAGGAACGCCGCGTAGATGAGCGGCAGTGGCTCAATCAGCGCCCTCTCGGTGCTAAGGTGGGCGCTCCGTAGCGACATGGCGAGCGCTATGAGTATCACGATGAGGCTCACGGACAATATGGTTATCACGTATCCCCTCATGCGTTCCCTCCTACCCCGGCTCCTTCCTGAACCAGGATTCCGACTTGATTATGTACTTGGAGCCGTTATACAGCACCGGCCTCGCGGCCGTCTGTATGTCCAGGCCCGAGGTCTCGGTGCAGCCGTTCTTGACGACCGCGGTCACCACGTCCTCGGTGCTGTTGATGAAGGACACCTGCATGCACGCCAGCTTCGGCGTCGCCTCTATCAGCTGGTGGGCGGCGGTGGCGTTGCCGCCCAGTGCCTGGCCGATCCCCCCGGTCTTCTCCAGCACGGTCAGCGTGTCCAGCGTCAGCTGCTTGAGGTAGACCTCGCCGGGCGCGATGGGCTGGTAGCTCTGCGCCGATATTATCATCATGGCGAACATGAAGAACGTCAGGGCGACCACCGCGTCGAGCGTTATCGCGAACCCCTTCATCCGCCCCACACCTCCATGTGCACCAGCACCGGGCTGCCGTCCAGGATGCCGAAGCGGTCGAAATTGATGGAATTGTTCAGCGCGCCGCTGGAGAACTTCCCGAACTCGTAATAGGTGATGTAGCCGCGGAGGTTCGTGACGCGCATGCCGAACTGGTAGCGCTGGAGGCCCAGCCGCGCCTTTATGGTGTCGTAGGCGGTCGCATTCTCAGCGACCAGCTTGTCCAGCTTCATCCTGTTCAGCTCGTTGCGGCCGCTGACAAGGCCAAGCGCGCTCACGTTCCCGTCTATGTGCGGCAGCATCTCCCAGCTTGGTGGCGCGCCGGGCGTAGCCAGCAGCGCCTCGGAAGCGAAGAACGCGCTTTGCTCCATCTCCGTCTCCTTGCTGGCGGCGTTCCAGCGCATCGCGACGCTGTTCCACATGAGCATGAAGAGCATGATTATGAACGTGAGGACTGCGATGCCCGCGATGAAGTCCACTGCCCAGGCCTGCCCCCTGAGGCTTCCGGCAACCGGCTTCCCGTTCTCAGTCCCGAGTCCTGCGGCCCTATTTCCCGATATCTATCTCACCCCTATTGTTGGCCATCACCATATCGCCCCTGCCGAGCGAAGTCACGTTC
This sequence comes from Microcaldota archaeon, assembly GCA_964479815.1. Classification (GTDB taxonomy): domain Archaea; phylum Micrarchaeota; class Micrarchaeia; order Anstonellales; family Bilamarchaeaceae; genus Bilamarchaeum. The sequence continues at coordinate 4,966 of CAYZNP010000011.1, read as the reverse complement.
ACGTTTCCGTCCAGCAGCGGCGCGGATGCCGACGCCTGCGGCCTCTGTGACGTCACGGCATAGTCCCATATGGTTATGTTCTCCCCGTTCGATACGCTCGTCAGCGTGAAGTTGTAGCTCGCGCCGTCGCCGGCCAGGTAGACGTAGTTCAGCGCCGCCGACACCGCATAGGCGTTGCGCAGGGCAGCCACCGAGTCCTGGGCCTGGAATAGGTTGAGGCTGCCGCCGAAGTAGATGGCGAACACCGACAGGAATATCATGGTTATCGCCGCGTAGACGACAAGGAATTCTGGGGAGCTTTGTGCCTTCATGGAAACTTTCCTCCTGTTTTGCTATGATATGGCAAAGTTCGTCGCAACGAACTTTGCA
>CAYZNP010000011.1:0-4497 GCA_964479815.1 Microcaldota archaeon | reverse complement strand
AAACTTCATGAGGGCCTGACAAGGTCCTCGTAACTTTCCTCCTGCCTCGTGCCGCTTACTTGCCTATGTTCGCGAATATCTCAGTGAGCGTAGCCACATTGGGCGCGAAATAGTAATCACCATGGGTCAGCAGGGCTATGTTCGTGAGTTCACTATCGCTCACGTCGGTGCCGAACCCTATGGTATAGACGGTCACGTTGTTATTCCTGCAGTACAACGCGCCTGCATTGTCGCTGCTGGCCGGGTCTGAGATGCTCTGGCCGGCCGCATTATAATTACTGATGCCATCAGTCAGCAGTATGATTACCCTGGTGGCGCCGGGCCTCCCCCTTGACGATATCAGCTCATTGACAGCGTTATCCAGCCCGCACTCTATGCACGTCCAGACGCCGGGGGTAATCGCATCGATTGCGTTGTCCAGCGCCGTCAGGTTGGCCGGGCCCATCGGAGCGAGCGTCTTGTCCGTGTTCGCGGTGGTGGTGAAAGTGACCAGGCCGGCCTGGGTTGCGGGGCTCACTATGCCGAGGAACATCTTCGCCGAGGTCTGCGCGGCCTTCAGCTTAGTGGGCGCCTGCTGCACGGTGAACAGCCGGTTGTAGGCGGTGCATCCGGTCGCATTGCGCTTGAGCCCTAGGGCGATGTGCAGCGGCGGCGAATACGCTGATATGTTCACGCTGTTCGTAAGCTGGCCGTAGCTGGTCGAGGTCCTGTTGCCGGTCGCCAGCGTGACCCCGTTTATGGTGATGTTGTAGGATACCATGCACCCGCTCGTGTTCGCCTCAATCTCGGTCGTGATGTTCGCCACGTTCCCGTTGGTCGTGGTCATGGTCAGGTTCTTCACCCATGACCAGCCGGTACTGGCAGCGGAAACCACGCTGCTGTCCGCAATGTTGGTCACGTTATCTCCCATGGAGCCGGACCTGTCGAGCACGAGCATGACATCGACGTTCACCACGCCGAAACTGTCATTGTATATGCCGCCCGCGTTGCCCAGGGCGTCTATGCACTGCCAGTTTATCGTATGGTAGCCGACCTGCATCGGGCCCACGTTGTAACTGACGTTCTCAGTGGGCGAATTATACGCCCCGTCCATGGGGGTGGCGTTGCTCCATGCGCCCGCATCCACCTTCACCTGGCAGCTCCGGATGTTGCTGCCGCCGGTGTATGCGTCTGTCGCTATGGCGCTCACACTGACGTTCGTCAGTGTAGTCGGATACTGCGTATGTGTCAGGTTCGTCACTATAGGCCCGAGCGTGTCCGACTCGCTGACGTTGAAATAATAGTATGCGACCGGCCCTGTGATGTTCGCGGCGTCCCCGCACCTTATCCGTACCACATGTGGGCCCGTGAAGAACCCAGTCGTGTAATTGTACACCGCAGTTTCATTGGGCTGGTCGTATGCGCCGTCCACGGCTGCCATCAGTTGCCAGTTGTTCGCGTTGTCCGCATCTATGGTGCAGTTCTTTATGGTGCTGCTGGTATCGTTCGCCGTCGCGAATATGGCCAGCGGCTGGAACTTGAGAGCCGGCGTGGGCACCTGCCAGATGTTGGTGACTATCGGCCCGGTGGGCGGAATGATCACCCGGACGATGGGGGTGACCTCCACCGTGATTGGTATGGTCACCGAGTCGGTGCTGCCCCTGCCGTCGCTGGCATTGAGCTCTATCTCACCTATGTAGAAGCCGCCGGAGTCCGGCCCTGCGGTGAACTGCAGGACTATCTGGTTTGCGGCGCCCTGGTTGAGCGAGAAGGCCGATGGCACCCCGCCCATGGCGACGTCCGGCGTTGACCAGGTCGTGGCGGTGCTCACGTTGATGCCGCTCGTCCAGATGTTGGTCACGGTAAACGATGTGGTCGCCGTGCTGTTGGCGCTCATCAGGAGATATATGTTATTCTTGTCGAGTTCCATCATGGCCAGGCCGATGCGCACCCTGGAGCCCTCAGAGATGACCCATATCCAGTGGCCTCCGGGCGTGCCCGGAAGCGAGCCGTGGACGTTGAAATTCTCCACCACTGCGTAGTCCGTGCCTTCCACCCTGATGCAGATGGACTGGTTGCCCACGAACGACTCGCTGGGCCGGTAGCCGCTCGGCAGCTGGATGTATATCTGCTTCTTGGAGCCCTCGCCCTGGGCGTAGACCTCCCTGGCCGCTGAGCTTATGTCAAGCAGGGCGTTTTGCGTGTCCGCGACATCCTTCTGCTTCTGCACGGTGTTTATCTGCCCCTGCGCCAGCAGCACTATCAGCGTTATGATGACCAGCGAAATGGCCAGGATGATGAGGAACTCCACGCTGGCCTGGGCTCTAGTACCGTTCAACACTGCTCAGCTCCCCGGAGATGGCGATGCCGTTCTTCCCTATGGCGAACCTCCTGACATGGTCGCTGTGGAGGGTGTCCCTCATCTTGATGACCTCGAGCGCCCTCACCCTCCTCTCACCATGCCTCAGGTAATACATGTTCAATATGGCGTCGCTGAGGAAACCTGTCCTTTCCTTGGTGTCGACGCTGGGCTTCAGGGGCGTTTCCGCAGTGACCAGGGTCGTCGCATTCCAGCCCCTGAGCAGCTCGAACAGGTTTAGCACCGACTCGTTCGCCTTGTAGCGCTGCTCGAAAAGCATCTCGTAGGCGCTTATGGAGTCGATGACGAGCCGTTTCGTGCCGATGGACTCGATGGTGTCGCGGATGGACCCCCCGCCTTCCTCCATCACCTTCAGGACTTCGTGCGGCTCGTACCTTATTAGCGCCAGCTCATTCCTCTTCTCCAGCCTCTCCACGTCCCAGCCGAACCCCCTGCAATGGTCGTGTATGGCCTTTCTCGACTCGGCGAAGCTTATGAACACGCCAGCCTCGCCGTGCTCCGTCGCGCCGTTGTAAAGGTACTGCAGGCACATGATCGTCTTGCCGGTGCCGGTTCCGCCCCGCACTAACACGGAGCTGTTCTTGGGGAACCCTCCCTTTATCATCCCGTCCAGCCCCGGGATGCCCGACGGTATGCGTTCGACGTCGTTCCGGGTGTTGCGCCTGCTCTTCGCCATGCCCCATACTCCAAGCCAGCGTTTAAAAAAACTAGCCCCGGCCTTCCGGCGCTCCGGCGCCGCACGTTTCAGCGCCTGTTTTCCGCACCGGCAGGGGGAGATTTAAAAACACTCGCGTGCAGATAAAAGGTATCGGCTCGTTCTCCCGTGATTTTTATGTATGACGAAGATATCGCGAAGCAAAAAGGGGTTCAGACAGGTACCACCACGGTGGGCCTTGTCTGCAAGGACGGCATCGTGCTCGCCAGCGACAGGAGGGCGACCATGGGCTACCTCATTGCCAGCAAGGACATCGACAAGATATACCCCATAAGCGACAGCATCGCCATGACCATCGCCGGCAGCGTGGGCGATGCGCAGACGCTCATCAGGTGGATGAACTCCGAAGTGAAACTCTACGAACTCAAGCATGAGAAGGTCATGAGCGTGGAGGCGGCAGCGGTCCTGCTTTCCAACATACTCGTGCAGTACAAGTTCTACCCCTTCTTCGTCCAGCTGCTGCTGGGCGGGATGGACGAGAGGCCGAGGCTGTTCTCGGTGGACATGCTCGGCGGAATAACCGAGGAGAAGATGACCTCCACGGGAAGCGGCTCCCCGGTCGCCTACGGTGTCATGGAAGAGCTTTACGCAGAGGACCGCGACATAGAGGCGAACCTGGCCGTGGCCGCAAAGGCCGTGAGCGCGGCGATGAGGCGCGACGCAGCAACAGGCGAGAGGGTGGACCTGGTCACCGTGACAAAGGCGGGCTTCAAGAGATTCGACAAGGAAGAAGTGAAGAAGATACTGCATTCCTGATAGCATTTTTTTGTTTTGCCGGCCATGCCGGCGTTGCGTTTTTATCCCCCATATAAAATAGAGGTGTTTTGTTTGCACTTTAAGGACATAGTGAAGAAAATCAGCGAGATAATGCCGCCGGACTGCGAGGTGACCAAGGTGGAGCCCGAGGGCCTTTCCACTGTCATCTACATAAAGAATATACGCTCGTTCTACTCCAACGAGCGGCTTATCAAGGAGCTGGCCAGCGCGCTCAAGAAGAAGGTCACCATCCGCGTGGACCCGTCAGCGCTCATGAAAGTGGACGAGGCCAAGGCGACCATAGAGGCGCTCGTGCCAAAGGAAGCCGACGTCAAGGGCATCGTGTTCGTGCCTGAGATGTGCGAGGTGCACATCGAGGCCATAAAGCCCGGCCTTGTCATAGGCAAGGGCGGCTCCACGCTCAAGGAGATAATGCTCCGCACCGGCTGGGCGCCGATCACCGTGCGCGCCCCGACAATGCCGTCAGCGACGCTCGACGGCGTGCGCAAGATCTCCGTCATGGAAGCCGCAGAGCGGAAGAAATTCCTTATCAACATAGGCAAGAAGATCTGCCAGCCCGCGCCCGCAGGCGACTGGATACGCGTGATGGCCCTCGGCGGCTTCAGGGAGGTCGGCCGTTCCTGCCTGCTCGTCCAGACGCCGCACA
>CAYZNP010000010.1:0-15872 GCA_964479815.1 Microcaldota archaeon | reverse complement strand
GCCCTGCTCTGCCAGCTGCTCCGAGGCCGCGTCGTAGCGCCTGTTCAGGTCGAGCAGTTCCGCGAAGTATCCGAATTCCTTCTTCACAGGGAGCATCTGCGCGTCCTTCAGCAGCTTCGCGATGGATATGAACCGCTTCCCGGCATCCACGGAGAGGTTGCCCTTCTCGAACTCGGCGGCTACGTCCCTCTCGAACTGGTTCACGCCCTTGTAGAGCTCTACGCCCTTCTTCGCGAGCTTCATCCGCGTGACGAACGCCGGGTTCCACGTGTTCTTGTCCTTGTCACGCACGAGCTCTATGTCCGCGATGAGCCCCTTCAGCCGCTCAGCGAGCATGATGGTGGTGGGGCGGTGCCTGGCGTCGATTTTTTCCAGCCTTTTCCCTAGGTCATGGTGCAGTCTCTTCAATTCGGATATCTCCTTCTCGCCGAGCATCTGACCCTACCTCATCCTAAAGAGATAAACCCAACTTGGATATTCATGCAGGGAGCAGGATTTGAACCTGCGCAGGCACTAAGCCACAGCGTCCTAAGCGCTGCACATTTGACCGGGCTCTGTCATCCCTGCGACGAATGTATACTATTCTTGGAAGGGCTATTTTATCAATCTTTTCAGGAAGGGCTTGATAGTTATAAAAATCTGCACGGAAGTATCTACACATGAAAAAAGCGGAGGAACGGCAGAAAAACAGCGGCGTGAGCAAGAACCGCCTGGAGGCGCTGACGGACGGCATATTTGCGTTCGCCCTGACAGTGCTCGTCCTGACCCTGGACATCCCGGCCACGGCACCGTCGCCGCCAGTGCCTGAGACGCTCCAGAACCTGCTCAGCAGCCTGGCCCCGGATTTCCGCCATTACGTGCTCGCGTTCATCATACTTGCCAGCTTCTGGGTGACGCACCACCAGTTTTTCCGCCGCCTGGGCACCATCGACAAGACCTACATCTGGCTGACGATCATAGGCCTGCTTTTCGTCGCGCTCATACCTTTCTCGACAAACCTGGCAGGCACGTTTGACGAGTATCCCCTCGCGGCCATGTTCTTCGAGGTGAACATCTTCATCGTCGGTGCGATATTCTATGCGCAGTGGCACTACGCATCCGCAGGGCGGCGCCTGCTGGAGGAGGGCACGATGCCTGCGGAAATCAGGCTCGAGGAAAGGAGGCTGCTGGTCATGCCGCTTACTTCGCTAGTCGCCCTCGGCGTCGCAGTCACGGGCAGCAACTGGAGCGCCATGCTCTACTTCTTCACGCCGTTCATCTACATGTGGCTGGGCAGGAAGTAGCGCGGATTACGCCCGCTCCCTGAAGTCGAAGTCTATGCCGCCGCCGATGCCCAGTATGATGTTGTACACCACGGCGCTGAGGAAGCCGAGTAGGAACATCAGGATGGCGCCTGCGACCAGGCCGGCTACGCCCATGACAAGGGTCATTCCAAGGCCGATGAGCGTGTTGGCTATGCTGGAGCCGGCTACCATGTTCACCAAGGCCACCACGGTCATTATGAGCGTGCCGATGACAAGAATGATGAGCCCAATCACGAAGGACCAGATGGCCAGGAGCCTGCCGAGCGCAACCGCGCCTATATGGGATAGAGTCGCTTTCACATTTTCACCGCAAATCCATAAACAGGCAAAATATAAAACCACCTGCCTGATTAAATATTGAACCGGACATATACCTTGCATGTCAGGATGTATTTTTTGCAGCATAATCAGGGGTAAGACTCCTGCAGTGAAGGTTTACGAGGACGAAGACATCGCCGTGATAATGGACATGAAGCCCATCACCATGGGCCACATGCTCGTGCTGCCCAAGGTCCACAGGGAGCTGCTCACGGAGATGGAAGACGATTCCATCCTCGCCATGTTCTCCACGGCCAAGAGGCTGGGAAACGCGCTGAAGAAGTCCAAGCTGCGGTGCAGGGGCATAAACTACCTGCTCGCTGACGGCGCGGAGGCCGGCCAGGAGGTCTTCCACGTGCACCTCCACATCATACCGCGGTACAGGGGCGACGGCTTCTATCTGCACATGCCGCCATCCTACGAGAGGGAGACGTCATCCGAAGACCTGGAGAAATACGCAGGCAGGATACGCGCCGCGCTTGAAAAGTAATCAGATAAGCGGCTCCTTCAGCCCGTATACGACCATGTGGATGTCCCTGCGGAGCAGCGGGAATTCCTTTTCGCGTATTGTCCCCGGATAGCTCATGAGCAGCATGGGCACCGGCTTCTTGCCAGGGCCGTAGGACGGCTGGATGTAGCCGTGGCTGTTGCGCTTGAACCCCAGCCGTTCGTAGAATACTATGCGCCTTTTCTGCACGTCCGTGCCCGGCAGCTCGACCTCCAGGACGACGTTCTTCCTGCAGGTTGACATGTACGCGTTGATGATCTCCGTCCCTAAGCCCTTGCCGCGCAGTGGTTCCTTCACTGCCATGTGCTCCATGAAGACGAACCCTTCGAACTCCCAGACCGAGAGCAGCCCTACCAGCGCGTTTTTCTCATCCAGCGCGGCGAGCATGGCGTATTCCGGCCTTTTGAAGGTCGCTCTCTGCCTCTCAGCGTCCCTGCGCTCGTCAGGCGGGAACGCTGACTCGTACAATTCCCACAGGTCGCGGAAATGCTCAGAACCAGCGTCCACGCGCACGAGCTTCATGTCAGTAACCCAGGCGTTCCTTCACGAGGATGAGCGTCGTCCTGCCCTGGAATACCTCGTGGGAGATTATCACGAACTTGCCCAGGGTTGTGCCGCTGCCGTATACCTTCTTGGCGCGGGCGTTCTCCAGGGGGTAGACGTAGTGCTTTATCCTGTCCAGGGCCGCTGCCAGGTTAGGGACTATCTTGTTGGTGCCGCTCACCAGTATGAGGTTCTTCGCAGCGAACGGGAACGCGCCCACGCGGCTTCCGCTCTGGTCGCATCCTGCCAGCTCGCCGGTTTTCGCAATCGCGTTCACGCTGGCGATGAAGTATTCGGACGTTTCCGCCCTCCGCCTGAGGTCGCCCTGCTTCTGCGGGTCCTTCTCGGCGAGGATTGCCAGGTGCATGTTCTTCCAGCCGTGGTTGCCTGCCTTGAGGTAGTCGGTGTAGCCGATTTCGCCCAGCGTGGTGGATGAGCCGTTCATGACCTCTGCGCCGGCGGGAATCAGCGATTTCAGCTTCTCCAGTGCCTCTGCCGCATCATTGACCACGATGACCTTTATGCCGCGCAGGGATATGGCATCCACGGCCTCGGCCAGCTCGTCATCAGTGGGCATGCGGCTCCACCTAGCCGTGTCCACGAGCACGTGCAGGTTCTCAGCGCTGAATTCGGTCTTCATGATATCGCCTTTGCGGTTGGAATTATTAACTTTTACCAGCGGCTTCAAGGAAGGCGTGCGCTTTCCGGAGCATGCCCTTGGCGTTGTCGTAGGTCAGCTTCGCCACCGCATCTTCGTACGGCAGCCATGCGAAGCCGACATGCTCATACGAGAGTTTCACGTCAGCAGTCCGCGTCCGCGCCAGGAAGAAGAAGACCTCCTTGTGCATGGTCTTTCCTTCGCTCTTGTAGAAGTATTCTATGCGCTCCCTGAATCTGCTGACGAAAACAAGGTCATCCAGGCCTGCCTCCTCCCGCGTCTCGCGCCTGGCAGTCGCCTTCTCGTCCTCGCCGCGCTCCACATGGCCCTTGGGGAAGTCCCAGTGGCCCTCCTCGTAGTGCAGGACAAGGTAGCGCCGCTCCGGGCCGTCGCCCCTGAACACTATGGCGCCGCACGATTTTTCGCTGGGCATGAAGAAGGCAGAGACGAACAACTTTATAAAGGATGCTGGACAATAATTCGTAAATCAGCTATTCAGGCTAATTAGGTGTAATAATGGGAAAATTTCCGGAAGCAGACTTAAGGCTTGCGCAGATAACCATCTGCAGGAAGTGCAAGACCAGGAACAAGAAGGACAGCGAGAAATGCAGGAACTGCGGCTCGCCCTACCTAAGGCCGAAGAGAAGGGAAATCAGGGCCAAGAAGTAGAACCTCTTTCGTTTACTCCACGGCTGCAGCGCGAGCGGTCATTTTTTCTTCTGCATGTCGTGCAGCATCCTGACCATGGTGACCAGGTCGTTGAAGCCGAGCGCCTGCAGCTTCTCCTTCACGGTCTTCAGGAACGTGGCGTCACGGATTAGCAGCTGTATCACGGCCTGCACGCCGAGGCGCTTCCTGCGCAGCACGGCCGCGTAGCGCGCACGCGAGAGCGGGGGCAGCCTGTCCAGCACCCTGTCAGCGTTCTCGCCCTTGCGGAGCGCCTCCACGGCCTCTTCCAGCAGGATTATCTCCTCGTCAGTGGCCATCGCCGCCTTCTCCCGCCTGGCCATGGCCTCGGCTGCGGACTCCTTCACGATGTCCGCCTCCTTCTTCGCAGCCACGATCTCCGCCTGGCTCTGGGCGACCGCCCTCACGGGCACCGCGCCGGCACCACCTGCGAAAGGCGGGGGTGTAGCGTACTCGCGCTCGGCCAGTATCTGCTCCAGCTTCCAGGGGACGACCTCCTGCCTTATCATGGGCGATGCTATGAGCGCATAGAGCGGGTAGAGCGACTGCATGCCCAGCGACTCCTCGACGGTTCGTTTCACGTCGTCCTGGATGTGTATGCTGCTCTTCGTCTCGAGCACCTCGGCCTTGTGCAGCTCCGGGTTGTAGTAGGTTATCACGTAGGTCTTCGTGCTCTCGGATTCCGACTTCCCGGCCTGCTTCTCGTCCACGGTCCGCGTGCGGTTCGCTGATTCGCCGGCCGACTGCGCGAGCACGCTGGCCTGTTCCTGGGTCTTCTGCATGCGAAGGATCTGCTCCTCCAGGAGCGCGTGCTGGGAGAAGTAGCGCAGCACGCTGTCGTTGCGCACGACGTTGTCGAAGTCCATGAGGGGCGCAAGCTCAGATTGGGAGAACTCGAACGTGAACAGGTTCTTCAGGAGCGACATCGATCTACTCTGTCGAATAATTCATTTAAATGGCTATCCAGGGAAGACGCTCATGCCGTTCACATGCGTGGTTTTTCTTCAAACTCATCATTTAAATAGACCTTTAACCATCATATGCCATAGCAGGAAGGGGATGCAGCAATGGCATTAAAGCAAAGATGCGTCATGGGTGCCGCGATTGCGATGCTGGCTAGCACCGCTCTAGGCGCCCCGAACGCCGCTGCCGCTTTTGGCTCCTGTCTGCCAAAGCACGAAACAATATCCGATACTGCCAAAATTTGCGCGCCGGGCAGGTTCGGCATGCCTTGCATACTCCCGGATAATCTGCGTGCGCGCATAATCGAGCCGGCCATTTTTTACGCTGAAAGGAGAGGAGAGCTCCGGGAGTTCATCGAGAAAACCATTGCGAAGTATTCGCGGCATCTGGACCTGAACCATGTGTGGATAGGCCAGAACCACAACCTGGGCCTTTGGGGCGCCATCCGTTTCGAGAATGAGAAAACAAGCGGGCTCACGGTCGCCTCGGTCAAGCTCACCATCACAATCAATTTCTACGGCAAAAACCCCACAACCCGCTCATAGCGGAAATGCGGCGCGCCAACGGCTGCGAAAACGCCGCTGCCATGGCACATGTCCGGCCTGGAACCTCGCATGAATGTTTATAAATCCTTCTCGTTAAATCGTTAAAAGCTTATTAAGCTAATCGATTCTTAGAATTGGTTAATTATCTCGCTTTAGGTGGATTAATGGGCAATGGAGAATTCGCAGGAAGGAACATGAGGCGCATGCGCAAGAAGCACAGGTGGCTCTCCAAACGATGGAAGAGGAGGGCGCTGAAGCTCAAGTCCAGGCATGACCCTCTAGAGGGCGCGCCACAGGCGAGGGCTATAGTGCTGGAGAAGATAGTCCTGGAGCAGAAGCAGCCGCACTCGGGATTGATCAAGTGCGTGAAGTGCCAGCTCATCAAGAACGGCAAGGTGGTCAGCGCCCACGCCGTCCGCGACAAGGCGATAACGTTCATAGACGAGCACGACGAGGTCATCATTGCCGGCCTCGGCGGCTCCCAGCGCGGCCAGATGGGTTCCATGCCCGGCGTTCGCTACAAGGTCGTCTCGGTGAACAACGTCGACCTGCAGATGCTCAGGAAGGGCAGGAAGGAGAAGGCCAAGAGGTAATGTGATGGCAGACAAGCTATTCGGAAAATACTCTCTCGAGAACATCGTCATACGGGACAAGAGCATGGCCCAGGTCGTGTCGCTCCAGCCGGTGCTGGTGCCCCATACGTTCGGCAGGCAGACCCGCCGCGCGTTCGGCAAGATGCACATGAACGTCGTGGAGCGCCTGGCGAACAAGCTCATGAGGGGCGGGACCGGCGCGAAGACGTCCGGAAAAGTTATCCGCACCAAGGGCGGCATGCAGGGCAAGAAGCTCCGCGCGCTCGGGATAGTCGACCGCGCCCTCGCCATAGTAGAGGAGCAGACCAAGGAGAATCCCGTCCAGGTGCTCATCCGCGCATTGGAGAACGCGGCGCCCCGCGAGGACGTCACGCGCGTCTCGCACGGAGGCGTCAGCTACCAGGTGTCCGTGGACGTATCCGCCACGAGGCGGCTGGACATGGCCCTCAGGAACATAACGCTCGCAGCGCTCATGGGCTCCTTCAACAAGCCGAAATCGCTCGAGCAGGCGCTTGCCAACGAGATCCTATCTACGGCCAAGGGCGACCTGCAGGCGAGCTATGCCATGAAGAAGCGCGACGAAACGGAAAGAATGGCACGCAGCGCGCACTGATATTTTCTTCTTATTTTATCTGTTTTTTACCTATTCTTAGCTGCGGCGCTGGGAAATGCTGACTTAAGGTTTTTAGGAAGGCGCTGGGACTGCCAGTCCTGCCATGCTTTCCTCAGGTTTTTTGGGAGATGCCGTGTTTGCCACTTGAGTTCCCTGGCGATTTCAGCTCCGGCATCAGCAGGATTGGCCGCTGCAACTGCTTTGAGAGCATAGTAAGCAGCGCCGAAGGCGTGCTGAGGGACGTGCGCGGTCGCCACCGCCTGGCCTGCCGCACGTGCAGCAAAACGTGCCGGGCCATCCTCTTTCGCTTCGCGGGCGGCCGCGTGGGCTGAGAGCGAAGCCCTGCGTATGTCAGCCATCCTGAACACGCCTGTGCGGACCCAGGCCCGGCATGCTTCCAAGGCTTTGCGTGACCGGCCGTCCTCGGGGTGTGCCTTCTCGAAAAAGGGGAGCGCCCGTCCGGCGCAGTCCGCAGCCCAGACTGCCAGCAATCTCTGGTCCTGTCTGGTGAATTTCCTCATCGCTTTCATTATAATCAGCTGAATTTTATTACCTGACGCTGGAAAAGAAGAAGATGCCGCGTTTTCGCGGCGTAATGATTCAATCCTCTGGCATTATCGGGCACCGCTCATCGGTCATGAGCAGGAAATAGGTGTTCGCCTTGGTGACGTAGGCCATGTACTTCACTAGCCAGTCGTGAAGTGTCTCATTCCTCTTGGCGAAGATAAGGACATGGAAGAACTGAAGCACCCAGGCGATGGTGCCGACCAAGCTGAGGACAGACACAACAATCATGGCCGGTATCATCCAGACGAACCGGATGAATAGTTCAAGCCGGTCTGACTTTTCAGCGTATGTTACATCAAATTTCACGGTTTTCATAAAACACCTCTGTTGTGTTCCTCACGTAGTAAAGTTAAAAACCTACTTCACTCCTTGCCATGGAGCCCCCGCTCGATGAACTCGTCTATGGTAAGGAAGCGGATGCTGCCGTACTGGAGCTCCAGCGAAAGTTCCATCCACAGGGGCTCATATCTATGAGCAAGGCGGAAAAACTCCTTCTTGAGGTCCTCGTCCGGGAAGATTATCACGCTCTCGCGCGTCCTGTGCACCAGGTTCGGGTATATGTCCGGCCAGAGATGGAACGTCTTCCCGCGTACAGCGAATCCGCCTTTTTTGGTCTCCTTCAGTTCATCTCCACACTCCAGAAGCTGGTCTGACAATTTCCTCTTCACGACCCAGTATTCTATGGGCTTGTCTCCGGCCATCTCCGCTGGCAGGAAATAACCGCCGTAGGAAAGTAGCCTTCCCTTGCGCACAAGCGAGTCGAGAATATTGTAGATGTTGGAGTCGGTCAGGAACAGCGGTGTGCCGCGGTATGCAGCATGCATGCGCATTCCTATACGCAGGTCAGAGACTGAAAGCGGCATTCCAGGCGCCCGGTGCTTCTGAGTCATGCCGAAAAGCTCGAGGAACGTGCCGTATGGTATTCTGAGTATCCTGGAAGCGGCTGCCGGTCGGTGATAGGTATGAATGGCGAACTTTCTTTTGCTCCTGGTGTTGAGCACGACCCCGGCTACGAGGAAGGCGCCTCCCAGCAAGAGGACTCCGTAAAGCATGATATCTGAGGTGTCTTCGGTTTTCCGGAAATAGGTGGTCGCCTTCTCACCCACAAGCTCCACCGTGAACGAATGCAGACCTGGAGAAAGAATGAGCGGCTTCCTCGCCTCGCCCTTCTCATTAGTAGTAATTTGGAAAGTCTCGTTTGCGTCGATCGTGAGCAGCAACTTTGCCGATGATGCAGGCATGCCGTCCAGCAGTATCCTGAAAACATGCTCGTTGCCCTCTATCCTTATCAGATTCACGCGAAGGTCTGGTACGTGAGTGTACGCGGCGGCATGAGCAAGCCCTTCCTGGTCCACCAGTTTCACTATGTAATCTCCTGACGTGATGCTGGGTGTGACGCTGCCGCTTTCAGTGGCGAATGTCTTCAATGTAACCGATTTAGCAGCCACCTTATCCACACTCTTTCCGTCCTTTACGAACTGCAGGCTGAAATCGTAGGAAACAGGCGTGGTGAAGTTGTCATGCAACTCGAATGAATAGCCAGCGCTGGTGTTCTGGTTGGTTTGCTCTGCCATACGCAGGGTGCCGTAGAGCTTTTCGGCATCTCCTAGGTCCAGAATACCTGAAAGCGACTTGTTCACCCCCTCTGCGGCATATAACACTCTGCCGTAGTATGTCTTTGGAGGAAGGGCACTAGAGAAAATAGTAATTGTGCTCCTGTTGCCGAGGATTGGCGGGGAAAGCTCGACCACGTTCCTTTCCGATTGCCAGCCCTCATTAAGAATGAGGGATGCAATTTCTCCACCCAGCGCGTCATCTTCCCTATCACTGTAGAGAACCAGCCAGCCGTTTCTGTATTCCAGCACGGTCGTGTCACCGACACTTCTCATCCGTGGCGTATCGGAAATTGGCGTTGCGCCATTTCCTGAAAGGTTGAGGGCGGCGTAGGCGCTCGCTCCGACCTGCTTCTGAGACCCTGACTGGTCCACCACTATGTCAAGGGGCTTCCCAAAAAATATGACCGCATTGCCGTCCAGTAGTTTCTGGAATTCCGCCCCTGCCAGCCGGTCAGGTATGGCATCGGACGGAAGGATTATCACGGCGCCTTTCTTCTCCAGGGCCGTGTAGAGCGGTACTGCGATGATTTGGATGCCATACGGCTGGAGAGCTTTCCTAGCATCTGCCATCACGACCTGTTTCGCTTCGGAAGGGGGATAATCATCAACTTCATAAACATCTTTTCGTGGTTCCTTCCCAACCGTTATCATGTTGAGGGTGAAATTGCGGGTGCCGCTCGTGTTTATATAGAGCGTCAGGTAATCGCGAACGTTCGCACCGCTGTCGACGCTGCCATATTCCTGCGGCGAAATCGCAAAACCGAAGAGTTTCGGCTGAGGAAGCGGAGCTTCGTTCTGGGTCGGCATCAGCAATGCGCCCAGACCTGCGGTCAGAATGACGAGCACGACGGTGACAATTGCAATATCTTTCAGACTCACTTTCTTGCCTCCGTGAGCGTTACTGTCTTTTCAGCAGGAAGGGCACGCAGTATCTCTATGTGGTGCACGTTTCCCTTTGTCTGCTGTGCATTTTTCTTTTTGTATGTAAATTCTGACAGCTCTATCTTATCATCCCTAGACAAGCCGTATCACCCCTCTCTTAGAGAGCGAATCCAGCCTCTCCTCAAGCCTCTGCGCTCCTATGGCGAATGTGCTACAGAACTGCACGTCATTGAGCTTGCCGCTGTGCTCTTCCACCCACTTGATTAGCTCCCTGTCAATCTCGTTGTCTGTAAGGCCCTCAAGTTGTCTTACCCGCTCCTCCAGTTGCTGTTCCTTCTTTTCGAATTCCAGGAGGCGCAGGCCGAGACCGTCCTTCTCTTCCTTGAGCTTCGAAAGCTCCGTCTTCAGAAAGGCATTTTCGCCTGCATAGCGGTCAAGGTCATACTTCATCTTCAGCGCGTCGCTGCCTGAGAACCCCGAGGCGATGTCCAGGGCCTCCATGGTTTTTGAATATAGGTCCTTTCTATCAGGCATGAACGCTCCTTTGGCTTCTAGCAGCGAAAGCAGCGTGAACATGGTCTTCACCACTTGGAGTCTCCTCACCGTAGGATTGGGCACCTCAGGTGGGATCGAATACGTCGCCTGGGCGCTCCCTGGGCTGAAAACAAGGCTGATGTAGAGGTAGGGGTTTTTCTGCCGGTCCGTGCTCTCCACGATCATGGCCTTCACCGTATCTTCCTTCTTGTCGCTATCCTGGAATATGGAGAGCGACGTCAGCTCGTTCATGAGCTTCTTGGGACTCTCCATCTTTCCCATGACGCTTATGATGCCGGACGTATCCCTAGGTTTCGCCTCGACATCTTTCGGCTTCTCCTTTTTTCCGAGTATCGGCTGTAATGCTGGTATCATTCTTCCACCTCTAGCGTATAGATGTCCACTAGGCTGCCTAGCTTCTGCTTTGCGCGCCTTTCGAGCATTCTAACCACGGTTTCTTTTCCAATGCCAAGCCTACTGAAAATGGTGATTATGGAATGAAGATCCTTGCCGTGCTGAATCAGCTTATCGGCCAGCGCCTCGTCCTCCAGCACTAGATTTTTCCTGAAGAATTCAGCCTCGATATCACGAACCTGCGCTTCGCTGAGGCCGTTGGCAAGCAGTGCTTTCTTTAGAATCCTTGGTTCAAACTCGACCAGCATCATCCCCCTCCTTCTTCATAAGCGTCCTGATGCTTTCTATCCCAAAGCCGAGATAGCTGAGGACATCGACCATCTTTTTCCTGGACAAGCCATCGGCCTCCAGCCACTTCAGCAGCCGAATACCCTCAATCCTGCCGCCATCGCAGAGCTCTTCTATGCTGCCATTCACGTTCTCGTAGGCGAGCTTTCTCTTGAGGTCGTTCTTTTCGAAATGCAACTCCTCGCTACCACAGGAGATGCTCACGTCCTGAAGCGGATCCTCGCCGTGGATCTTGTCTATGAGGAATGTCCTTGGGAAATCAGTCTTTGCCGAGAATGTGAGGTTAACCGCCGCGTTGCCTACCCCGAACTTCTCTATGGCCTCGGCTATGAAATCTGAGTATTTCAGCGAGCCGCGTATGTAGTCCTTGAACTTCTGGAACTTCAGGTTGAGAATGAAGGTGGTCCCGACGTTGGAGAATATGGCTTCGTTTATGTCAGTTGGGTTCTGGGAGGCCACTATAAGACCGAACTGATACTTTCTTCCCTCGCGCACTATCATGATGGCGTCGCTGCGGTCGTCAAGAGCTATCTTCCATGCCTCGTCCAGCACGACATAAAGCTTCAGCCCCTTGCTGGCAGACCATTCCTCGTCTCTCATCCTCTCCTTAAGGTACTGTAGGATGGAAAGACCTGCGAGCACACGAAAATCCTCGTCCGGCAGCCTTTTGAGCACGATGTCCACCAGCCCAGAGTTTGTGAGCCTGCTTAGCTCGAGGGTTGACGGCCTTGCAAGGAAATCGGCGCCCTCTTTCGTGAACCTGCCTATCATCTTGGCAGCGTTCTTGACGTACTCTTTTACCCACACCGCTTCGGCTTCCTTCGCTTTCCTTAGTAGGATGCGGTGGACGTCCTTGAGGGTTGGCGGCGCTCGCTTATCCTGCCCTTTCGCATGCATGGAAAAACCTTTCTCGGAATAGGACTCCTCTATGGCTTCCTCGATAACGCGCTTTTCGTCATCGTGGCCACGCGAATCCATAAGTATGTCAAGAGTACGCATTATCTGCCTGCTTCGGTTAAGCGGGGAGTTGCCGCCCAGGTCCATGAGATTGAGCGAGTTGCGCTCGCCGAGTTCTATCACTTGGCCGCCGGTCTGTTTTACCCAGTCGACGTACTCACCTGCCCAGTCGATTATGAGCGCGTTCGTCTTCCAGACGAGCGCAGCACGGGTTAGAAATGTCTTTACGAGATATGATTTACCGGCACCAGTCACCCCTACCACCGCTATGTGCGGATTTGTAAGATTCTCGTAAGTCCAGTAGAAAGGGACCTTCATGATTTTCGTCCTGCCTATGTAGATGGAGCGCAATGGGTCGTTCATGAGGAGCTCTGGCGGTGGCTCCGGGGGGTGTGCGATGATCATCCT
Source organism: Microcaldota archaeon (assembly GCA_964479815.1). GTDB lineage: Archaea > Micrarchaeota > Micrarchaeia > Anstonellales > Bilamarchaeaceae > Bilamarchaeum. The sequence goes on along the minus strand of CAYZNP010000010.1, from coordinate 3,474 downwards.
TTCCCCCAACGCCCGGTTGGTTGTGTCTACGAACCGCAGCGGCGATCCACTCTGTATGTTCTCCTCCCATCCCATGGCAATCACTCAATACAGGAACTCATCGCTTTTCTCCTTCTCCGGAAGCATGTGCTCCCATTCGAAGCACCGCTTCATGTCGTCTCCAGCGAGCTGTAACATCTCTGTATCAAGGGTGCTTGCTATGACTGTCTTCAGCTCGGTCGCCTGCTGGCGCGCCTTTGCAATCGCATCGTCCTTGGAATGGCTTGACGCGCAGGTCATGGCGTAGTTGAGCACCCTCATTGGCCGCTCGCCCGCCTGTATCTTCTCCAGCTGGCTTTCGTAGGACTCGATTTCCCTCTTCAGCCTTGCCATTTCGGCGCCCTGGTTGGCATTGGCAGGGAGGCTTGCGAGCTCTGAAAGCTTGGCCTCTGCGGTACTGCGTTTTTCCTTGATCTTGTCCACATAAGGAGTAAGGTCGACAGGGCAGACCATGTTGGATATTTTATAGACGTAATTTAGCGAAGAAAGGGCACGCTCGTAACTCTGCCTCGATAGCGCTATCTGTTCGGGTGTTTTCTCCGTAGCCGACTGAGTGAACCTGACGAGCAGGTAAGCCGCTGCGTAGTATGTATCCCCCTCCTTTTTCACGATGACATCCTGAGTCTCTGGAATCTCGTACTTGCCGAAGCCCTCTGTGATATGAGCGCTCCTGACCAGTATGGGCTTTATCAGGAAACCGAATCTCCAGACTGCGGCGGCCACAAGGAAGCTGAGCACGGCGGCTATTGCAACGGCCTCGTTGGGGTAGAACACAAGGGCTCCAAGCAGTATGGCCTGCATCGCAACCACAGCGATTGCAAATCTCTTGTTGGTCACCAGTTCGCTATGCATCATCACACCTCGAATTTGGATAAGTTTATCTCGCCGCCGAAAAGTCCCGCCAGCTCCTTTATCGCTAGGAGCGTTATCATGATGGAAATCACCGGAAGGAAAACTATCTGGACGACGAGCATGGAAATTGCCATCGTTAACATGGAGGGAAGTGAGGCGAGTGCGGTCATCAACGACTGGGCCGAATCAGTGAAGTGGGAAAGATAGGCAGTCCATTTACCAGGCGTCACTACATCTCCCGGATCTTTGAAATTAGCCCACAGGCTAAGTCCCTGCACTTGGTTCGAAGCGTTAATGAAATTGGTCATCAGATCATTCATCGTCTGGTCTTTGGCGGTATTCATAGCAACGGCATTTAGCGATATGGTAAGTGGGAAGACAAGGTACGCGCCCACCGCTATCGCCATGAGCGCACCTCCTATCCTTCTTGTGGCAAAAAAGCAGCGGAGAACTATCCCCAAGGGAAGAAACAGCTTCAGGGCAGTGGCATTGGCAAAAACGAGCAGTGCCATTTCAACGCCTGTCAGTATGCCGAGGTATATCAGCGACTGCATGATGCTGTTCAGCACTTGCACTATGCTGGACAAACCACTCAACGGCGTGACTTCCACTACTATGAGGTCTATCGCCACCTTGGAGAAGATATCCAGCAGGGCATTTGTAATGAATATCGTTGTTACGAGGTTAGTTATTTGCAATTCCAGTGAGGCTAGGTAAGTATAGGCGTAGCATAGTGCAGTCTGAGCGTCGATGCCCGCCGTAGTGCAAAAGAGGGAAGATGCAGAGAGTGTGATACTGGAGTTTCCTAGAGAGGTTGTATTGCTCACATTAGTCGCATTAAAATAGGATATTGTTATCGCATCGCTGGGCACGAGGGAGTCGAATGCCTTCATTACGATGCCGCTGCCCGGCGCCATGAGGGCGACGAGCCCGCCAACCATCGCCGCGCTCACCAGCACCTGCAGGAACTCGTTTTTCGCCCAGTCCTCCAACTTCCGATTGTTCATTAGCCGGGAAAGGAGATAGCTGAAGCCGACAAGGACGAGCATCGATACTAGGGCGTAGAATGCTACCTGGAAGGCATCCCCGCCGCTGAGGGTTTCACCTGAACCGGGGAACTGCTTGCTAAGATCTTCCATGGGCTTCAGCCTTTAAGGAAGCCCATGCCGCTCTTGACGAGTATGCCAGCTCCGCCTACAATGGCAGCAAGCAGCAGCGCGCCGATGACGAGGTTCGTAGCAAGCGTGTGGTATCTGCCTCTCTGGTCTGCAGTGACAAAGACATTGGCGTAGATGTAAATCACGCCGCCCAGCACAAGGGCTATGACGGCCACCATCGGACCGAGTTCCAAGAGATATACCATTAGTTTGCAGGTGACGTCTTTGATGCCCCCAGTGTCGCTGCATGAAGTCTGCGCTGGATTGTCCGTGTTAATACCGGATGTTCCAGTGCTTCCACCGGCCTGCGCAAAAGCCAGCCCGAGGAGCAATACCGCCAATAAAACCGTTTTCAATTGCATATGTCATCCCACCTCTGTTGGTAAACGCTTTTATTCACTTCTTGAAACAACAGTATTACAAACTTTTTTTAAACCTTGCGATTTGTTTTCACCGATTACATAAAATTTTGTGTTAAAAAACCATTTTGATATAAAAGTTATGTAAAATAAACAAAAAAGAACAACGCATGTTTAATATGCCTTGGTTGTGTTGTCGATTCATGGCGCGGTTGTTGTGTAGTCTATGCGGCATTGTGAAGCCCGCGAAGCCCTTCGACATGGACGACCCGGTTTTCCGGGCTTACATCTGGATAATGAGGTACTCGGGCATCTCGAAGCACAGCGAGCGGCCAGGTATGTGCGTGGGCTGTATGCCCGAATACATGAAGATGAAGGCGTCATATCAAAGGAAGCAGGCCTTCCTCCTCGGAGCTGCGGTCATCCTCGCCGTGCTTTACTTCTATCTCACGCAAAATGTCGTTCTCGCCCTCGCGCTCGGCGTATTAGTCTTCTCGCTGTCGTTTCTGTCCTATTGCCCGCCACTGAAAGAATGAGCTACTGCTTCTTCTCGAAGAACTTCATTATCTGGGTGGGAAGCATCCAGAGGTGCGTCGGCGAGTCCTCGGCGGAAACGTTCGTCGCCAGCGTCTGCAACGTCCTCAGGTGGAGGGCGCCGTGTATGCTCGAGAGCTTGCGCGCTGCGTCCGCGTAGTTATTCGACGATTGGAACTCGGCCTCGCTGAGTATTATAGTCGCTCTCTTCTCCCTCTCTGCCTCGGCCTGGCGGGCCATGGCCCGCTTCATGTCCTCGGGGAGTTCGATGTCCTGCAGCTTGATCGCCGACACGTCAAGCCCCCAGTCCTTGGTCTCCTCGTCGACGAGCTTCTCGATCTCCGCGGCAATCTTGTCCCTGTCAGCGAGCACGAAATCCAGCTCGTTGTTGCCGACAACATCGCGGACGGCGGTCTGCGCGTACTGCGATATGGCGAAATTGTAGTCGACGATGGACATGACCACCTTGAGCGGGTCTACTATCTTGTAGTACACGACGGCGGTTATCTTGACCGGCACGTTGTCCTTGGTCA
>CAYZNP010000009.1:0-16180 GCA_964479815.1 Microcaldota archaeon | reverse complement strand
CAGCGCTGGAGTGCATAGCCACCGTGGCCGCCCAGACTCAGAAACAGCCCTACAGTGTCCAGATCGACCCGTTCCAGCAAAACCAGAGCATCGTAGATATTGCCGATCTGATAAGAAGGGGGGTTTCAACAACCAGCGGCAGGATGAACCTCCTTTTTGCCGTATTGAGCACTTCGTCCCAGGCAGGGGTTCGTGTGGTGGCCAGCGAAGGAAGGGCGCCGAACACTGCAGCGGAGACCTTGGAGAAGGGCGGGGACTTCACTGAATTCGCGTCAGTCGTCCTTGCTGTCATAAAGGCCATCAATGCCAAGGAGATTTATGCGATGCTGCGCATAAATGCAGAGGCCCAGGTCGTGCACTTCCTCGGCTCCCCGGCAGAAATGGAGCACATGCTCGTCAGAGTGGACATCGACGGCAAGAAGACCATAATAGATCTCCAGGCATCAGGGGTCGGCAAGACGAAAGGGGGGAAGTACGAGGTCGTCCTCACGCTCACTCCTGAGCAGGCTGCCGGGATGTACCACAGGGAATACGGAGACTACTTCAAGGATGCTGGAGACCAGAAATCAGCCATAGCCGCCTACGAAAGGTCGCTGGAGATATTCGAGGCCGACGCATACGTGCACCAGAACCTCGGCACACTCTACGAGAAGGAGGGCAGCATGGAGGCCGCGAAGGCGCATTTCGACCGGGCAAATGAGCTTGCGCCTGGGAGATACACGAAGGATGTGGCAAGGGCCGACTACAACACCGAGCTGCAGAAAGGCGAGGCCGCATACCAGAATGAGATCTGGAACGAATGCGCAGAGTACTTCACCACTGCACTGGGGCTAGGCAAAGGGCTGACCCACAACGATAGCACCATCATACAATCCTACATAGAAGAGTGCAGGCGGAAGGTGGAGAAATGAGGCGCACACGCGAGACAGGCGGAAGCGCGCCGCCAGGCAGGTTTCCCGCAGCCAATCTGCTTACAGATGCCAACGGCCACCGCTACTACATAGTTTCCATAGTGAAGGAGACGAAAGGCTCGATGGCAGCATATGGCGCGCTGAAACTGTCCAACGCCGATGCCGAGAGCCTCGACGAGCTTGACAAGCAGCTCTACGATCCGGGATGCGACACTACGGCACTGCGCAGCAAAAGGATGGCATTAATCAACAACAACCTGATAAGGCTGACGCCGTTCACGGCCAAGGCTGGGAAGTATGCCTTCGGGTTCATGACGCTGGAAGACGCGCAGGCAGTTATGGAAAAGAAAGAATAATCAGAATACTTTTTCTCCGACGTAGACCTTGACACCGGACGGCGTCACCTTGAACGGGACCAGGTCGCGGGAGTGGTCGGTGCCGCGCATCTTGAAGACCTCCAGCGCCCGTATACGACGATCTTCGCGGTCCATGTTGTAGAGGTTTATGATGCCGTCCATGACGAAGTGCTCTATGTCGTACCTCATCTCCTCCCTTTTCGAGGTGTTCGCCTCGAGGGTGGTTACGGAAGTGACGTCCAGGTTGCGCAGCAGGGAGAGGAACTCGAACAGGGTCTGCCTGTACTCGATGTCGTTCTTGAACGACATGCGTATCATGGTGGCCGAGTCTATGACCGCGCGCTTTATGCCCTTGGAGGTTATGCGGTCCTCGAGCAGGTTAGCGACCTCCTCCAGCTCAAGCTTGTCGGGCTTGATTATCTCCAGCTTTTTCGAGGAGATGAGCTTATTCGTCTCTGCCAGCATGGGGAACGTGTTTTTCATGTTCTCGATGATATCGTCGGTCGTCTCCTCCAGGGTGATGTAGAGCCCGGGCTCGCCCATCTGTGCACCGTGGTAGAGATATTCGAAACAGAACGACGACTTGCCCGAGCCGGGGCCGCCGTACAGCGCCACATGCCTGCCTGCGGGTATCCCGCCATTGAGCATTTCATCCAATCCGGATATCCCTGTCTTGACGCGATCCATATAAACACTCGCTGCTTCACTCTCGGATAAAATTTATATACATTCGTTCCGATGTCACCTGGTGACAGACAAGACAGACATATTGCCGTGGACCGAGAAATACAGGCCGAAGAAGCTCGAGGATGTGGCAGGCCAGCAGGACGTAGTTACCAGCCTGAGGGCCTTCGTCAGGGCCAGGAACATGCCCAACATGCTTTTCGCAGGGCCGCCAGGCGTTGGAAAAACCACCTGCGCCATAGCGCTCGCACGCGAATTGTTCGGCGACGATATGACCGCGAACTTCCTGGAATTGAATGCGAGCGACGAGCGCGGAATCGACGTCGTCCGCGGCAGGATAAAGGACTTCGCGCGCGCGGTTTCCATGGGCGGCGTCCCCTTCAAGCTCATATTCCTGGACGAGGCGGACGCGCTCACCGGCGACGCACAGCAGGCGCTGCGCCGCACCATGGAATCCAGCTCCGCCGTGACGCGGTTCATAATATCCGCCAACTACTCCTCCAGGATAATAGAGCCCATACAGAGCAGGTGCGCAGTGTTCCGCTTCATGCCGCTGCAGGAGAAGGACGTCCGCAAGATGCTGACTCACGTGGCGAAGGAGGAGAAATTGCATGCGGACGAGGAGGCCGAGAAGGCGATTTTCTACGTTTCCGAGGGCGATATGAGAAGGGCGCTCAACATACTTCAGGGCTGCGCCATGCACGCAGGGAAGATAACCGCGGAGCTGGTCCACCGGATAAGCAGCCGTGCTACGCCGAAGGAAGTGAAGGAGATGATGGAGCTGGCGCTCAAGGGCAGCTTCCAGGGCGCGCGGGAGAACCTCGACAAGCTCATGATAACCTACGGCCTGAGCGGCGAGGACATCATGTTCCAGGTCTACCGCGAGGTGCCGAAGCTGGACATACCGGACAAGGACAAGATGCGGCTCATAGAACTCGTGGGAGAGTACAACTTCAGGCTGGTTCAGGGGGCCAACGAGCGCATCCAGCTCGAGGCGCTGCTGGCGCAGTTCGCGAGGAAGTGAGCGGATGCGTGGCGCGGCAGCCCTGCTGCTCCTGCTATTGCTTTTCGCGCCCCTGCATGCCAATGTCATAGCGCCGACGGTGTATGAGCAGAAAGATTTGGGGGATCCGATCTTCCTCCACGACTTCACCTACTCGCTGAGCGCGGACTGCACAGCCGCGACCATAAGCATAATCGTGATGGACGACCACAACGTGCCGGTTGAAGGGGCGTATACCTACCTCAAATACGTCGATTTCTCCTCGCCGCTGTTAGCCCAGGGCCCGACCGACAGGGAAGGGTTCATACTTGATAAGCTGCCCGGAAGCTCCACCCTCATGCGCGGGCTCTTCATACTCGTCATAGAGAAAAAGGGATTCCGCAACAAGGAGGTGCATTTCGACATATCCGGCTGCTACTCCAACAAGACGGCAGTACAGCCGGCGCCTCCGGCAGCGAAACCGCCGGCAAACAACACTACCAGCGGCCAGCAGCCCGGCAACTTTTCCACGCAGCCATCAAACATCACCATCCCTCCGCCTGCAAACATGACGAACATGAGCGGCACGAACCAGAGCGGAAACGCTTCAGCGCCCCTGCCGGAAACCCTCACGAAAGCCTGCCCGTTCGTGCTCCTGGCTGTGCTCGTCATCGCCATAATCGCAATTTTTAAATCCATTAAGAGAGGAAAGGGACAGGCATATAGAGGTCGGATGAAACGCAGGGGACTGGTATGAGGCTTTTGCTTATCGCACTCCTTGCAGTGGGCATGTGCATGGCGTTCACCGTGCAGCCGGCGTATATCGCAATCAAGGATACCGGAGGCCAGAACCTGCCGGCCATGAATGTGGGCATCAGCATAGACTGCGATACGAAAACGCTCACTGTGACGGCGACGTCTAACCAGACCGGCGAGCCTGTTGCTGGCGCCAAGACATATCTTTTCTATACCAATTACGCCTATCAGGCCATAGCGAGCGGCCAGAGCGGCGCGGATGGAGTGGCCGTGATGAATGTGGTCGGCAACATGAACTACCTCACCTCGATGTTCATACTTCACGCGGAGCAGCAGCAGTTCAGGACCAGGGAGATAGAGTTCACCTACGAGAAATGCTTCCAGCAGCCCCCAGCGCCCAATGTGACGAACAGGACGGTGGCGAACCAGACGCTCAACACATCCAATGCGACCCAGCCGCAGAACACAAGCCAGCCTGCGAACCAGACGCAGAAGAACGGGACGCCTGGCACAACCCCGCCCGCGCAGCCTCCACGGCCCGCATCCTCCATACCGTGCCTTCCGGCACTTCTGTTATTCGCGCTTCTAGCCACGAGGAGATGAGATGAGGATTGAGGAGGATTTCCTGGGCAAGGTCGAGGTTCCGGACCAGGCGTATTACGGCTCGTTCACCGCGAGGGCTGCAGCGAATTTCAGGCTCAGCGGCATGAAGGTGCACATGGAGCTCATACGCAGCGTCGCACTCATAAAGAAATGCGCAGCCGCTGCCAATGCCGAACTCGGCAGGCTGGATGCGAAGCAGGCGGAGGCCATAGCGAAGGCGGCGGACGGGGTTATCGCAGGCAAGCTGGATAAGGAATTCGTCCTCGACGCGTTCCAGGCCGGCGCAGGCACGCCACTGCACATGAACGTGAACGAAGTCGTCGCCAACCGCGCCGAGGAGCTGCTCGGCGGGAAGAAAGGTCAGTACAAGCTCGTCCACCCGAACAACCACGTGAACATGTCCCAGAGCTCCAACGATGTCACGCCCACAGCCATAAGGCTGGCGGCGCTGAAAGTGTCCAAGGCACTGCTCGCTGAAACCAAGGCGCTCCGCGCCTCGTTCGCGAAGAAAGCAGTCGAGTACAAGGATGTCATGAAAATCGGCAGGACACACCTGCAGGACGCGGTGCCCATGACATACGGGCAGACGTTCGCAGCCTGGGCAAGGGCCATCGAGAAGGACATGGACTGCATCGAGGGGTCGCTAGGCTGCATCTGCGAGCTGGGCATAGGCGGCACTGCCACCGGAAGCGGGATAACCGCGCATCCGAAGTTCCGCTCCATGCTCGTCGCGAAGCTCGCCAAGGAGACCGGCTTCGGCCTGAAGCCGGCCAAGGACCCGGTGGAGATGACCCAGGACATGAACGACTTTATCGCATTGTCGTCGTCGCTCAAGCGCTATGCAATCACGCTCAACCGCATCGCCAACGACATCAGGCTTCTCGTTTCCGGCCCGAAGGGCGGCATCGCAGAGATAATAATCCCTGAAGTGGAGCCCGGCTCGTCCATGATGCCAGGAAAGGTCAACCCGTCCATCCCTGAGGCGGTCAACATGGCATGCTGGCAGGTGATGGCGAACGACCTGGCAGTGCTGCTCGCTGCGCAATCCGGGCAACTCGAGCTCAATTTCGCCACGCCGCTAATCGGGCACAACATCCTGCAGAGCGAGGAGTTGCTGGCGAACTCGTCGGCGATGTTCAGGAAATCCTGCATTGACGGGCTGAAAGTGGACAAGAAACGCACTGCTGAGAATTTCGAGCGCTCGTTCGGATATGCGACCGCGCTCAACCCTTACCTCGGCTACAAGGAGGTGTCGCTGCTCGTGAAGGAAGCCTACGCCAGCGGGACGACGCTGCGCGAGCTCATCCTGAAGAAGGGCATCATGCCAAAAGAGGACCTGGAAACGGTCATAAGGAGCGCCAGCGGGCCTGCTGAAGTTGATGCGGGGATACTGAAAAGAGTGAAGAAGGCCTAAACCGCTTCGCTTACCCTGCGCACGATGTTCTTCAGCACTTTTTTATCGAACGCGTCGGGCACGATCTTGCCCCTTGTCGGCTTCTTCACGCTCTCTGCTATGCCTTTGGCGGCGGCAATCTTCATCCTGTCAGTGATTTTCTTCACGCGCAGGTCGAGGAGCGCGCGCAGGAAGCCGGGGAAGCAGACAGAGTTGTTTATCTGGTTTGGGTAGTCGCTCCGTCCTGTCCCGAAAACGTCTATGCCCAGTTCCTTCGCTTCTTCCAGCGACAGTTCGGGAATCGGGTTTGCCATGGCGAAGACTATGGAGGGCTTGCGCATGGCCTTTATGGTTTCTACCGGAAGCGCGCCAGGCGACGCTGCCGAGATGAGCACGTCAGCATCCATGAAACGGGTGAGAGGGCCTGAGAAGCCTGACGTGTTGAGCTCCGCGAGCCCGAGCTTGTATTCCTCCAAATCAGTCCGTGACGGGGCGATTGCGCCTTTGCTGTCGAACACCACCAGGCCGGAGAAGCCGGCCGCGTGCAGCAGTTTCGCTATGGCCGAGCCGGCGCTCCCGGCGCCCACGATGCCGATTTTAATGCCCTTGCCGTCCGCAGGCCGGCCGGTCACCTTCAGCGCATTGTACAATGCTGCCAGCGTCACCATGGCGGTGCCGTGCTGGTCGTCGTGGAAGACAGGTATGTCCAGCTCCTCGGTCAGCCGTTTCTCTATGTTGAAGACTTTCGGCGTCTCGATGTCCTCCAGGTTTATGGCGCCGAAGCCAGGCGATATCGCCTTCACGATACGCACGATTTCGTTCTCGTCCTTGGTGTCGAGGACGATGGGAAACGCATCTATGCCTGCGAACTGCTGCATGATGAGCGCCTTCCCTTCCATGACAGGGAGGGCCGCCTCAGGGCCGATGTCGCCCAGGCCGAGCACGCGCGTGCCGTCGCTGACTATGGCGACGGCGTTCCCTTTCATCGTATAGTCGTAAGCGAGCGAGCGGTCCTTGGCGATTAGCCTGCACGGCTCGGCGACGCCAGGCGTATAGAGCGTCGCGAGGTCCTCTGTGGTCCTTATCCTGGCTTTCGCCCCGATGAAGATTTTGCCCCTGAGCTTCTTGTGGATAGCAATAGGGTCCATGCTTCCTCATTTCCGGGGAAAACTTAAAAGGATGACCTGTATGCTCATTACCATGCGGCTGAGGAATTATAGCGACGCTGATTTTCAGGGGCTGGAAGAACTGATGAAAGCCACGGGAATTCATTACGAACCGCTGGACAAAAGAGAAATTTTCAAAAAGAAGATAGAGGACGACCCGGCATCAATCATAGTAGCGGAAGACGCTAAAAGGGTAGTAGGGACCGTTTTCATAATTTATGACCCGTGGAATCCTTTCATCTACCGCCTGGGGGTTCACCCGGATTACAGGGGGCAGGGGCTGGCGAACAGATTGATGGATGAAGCTGAAGGGAGGATAAAGGCGAGGGGAGCCAATAGGCCGACGCTTTTCGTGGAAGAGGGGAAGGAGCAGATTGTCGAGTTCTATAGGAAGAGGGGATGGTTCGTCCTGTACAAGGTATTCTGCATGGAAAAAGAGCTTTGACCAAGCTGGTTCATCCCAGGAAGCGCCGCTTCCAGGCCGCGGCCTTGACGTCCTCTGTCAGGTGTGCGGTCCTGCCTGCCCTGTAGTTCTCGTATATGCGCGTGGTTATCTCAGCATAGTCCTCGTCCGGCTCGCAGTCCACCCACCCGAGCACCTTCGTCACGCCGTCGCGCACGGCCCTGGGCATCTTGCCGAGGTTCGCCTTGTTCAGGTATTTTGCCGAGTCCTTAAGGTCCTCGTCCACCTTGACGTACAATTCGTGCAGCTCGCCGAATTCCTTGTCGCTGAGCGCCGAGAGCCCGAGCAGCTCCGGTGGGATGCCAACGGAATAGAACGCCGCGCAGAAGTTTATCGCGCGGGGCAGCTTGATGCCCTTCATGGAGCGCGCGTAGCCGAAGAGCCCGATGTGCAGCTTCCTCGCACGGCGGCCGGGAACGAACACGGACAGCCCGTTTATCAGGTCGGCCACTTCAGTGAGCTGCGCCTGGTAGACCTTCATTATCTTGTTGGCGAATGCCATGGCCTTCTTCGCGTCTATGTGGCGGGGCGGGCGGCGGTGCGCCTCGTTGATGATGTCGACCGCGTTCACCACGTCGCGGAACGGGTGGTCGTACTTGAACGACGACTGGACGGTGAACGTCTGGACACTGGGGTATTCGTCGCCGCAGTTGCTGACGTTGTTCGGGGTGAAGTTGCCGCGGAAGGGCGCCCCTCCCACGCCGAGTATCGGCAGTATCGGGATGCTCGTCTTCTCCTCCACTGCATGGAGTTTCTGCAATGCGACCTTCGCCAGCAGCACAGCCGTGGCAGAGCCGTAGTTCAGGGCAGGGTCGCTGCGCGCCAGGAAGACCCGCTGGTGCTCAGGCGCCTTCCCTTTCAGGTATTTCAGCACCACCCCGTCGCAGCCGGATATGGAGTCGAAGTCCTCGAAAAGCGGGATTACGTTGATGCGCTCGGGCTGGAAGTCGCCCACCCAGTCCTTGACGCGTATCCTCTCGGCGCCGAGCCGCGTCTCTTTCTGGCCTATGATGACCTGCTCGTAGTAGTTGCGCACGCGCTCGAGCTCCAGGTGCGAGGTCGTCATGGGGAGGATTATCTCGAATATGGGCGGGGTATCTATGCCCGCCGCCTTAGCCACGTCGTAGGCGCGCGGGATGCTGTGAAGCGTCTCAAGCAATATCTTGCCCTGGCCCTTCTCCACAGACGGGTTGGGCACGCGGTAGGTCAGCCTGAAGTCCCTGCCCAGCCGGTTCTTGTTGAAGAAATCCAGATAGCGGGAGAGCAGCTTCTCCACGACCTGGTTGTCCGCCTCCTTGCCCTCGCTGTCCCACATCTGCTCCCGGCAGCCGAGCTGGGAGAAGACGAAGAACGCCTCCTTTACCTCGGCCTCGCCTGCGAGTATCTCCGAGTCAGAGAAGAACGGCGTCGCTACGTTGTCAGGATGCTGTGTGCTCATGCACCGTGGAACGCTCATATCCAGTAACAGGCGGGAGTCTGATTTAAATGTTTTCCTTTTGATAATACGCCATGATTGCCAGCCTCTCAAGAGCGTTCAATGCCTATTCTAGGAAGCCGTTCAATTTCGTCTGGTGCTCCCTCCTCTACCTCGTCATGCTGGCGCTTTTCCTGCTCGCATGCATCGGGCTTTTCATCCTGTACTTCCTGTTCGCGTCAGTGATCAACAAGACCGTGAGCTTCACTTCCCTGTCCACCATCATAGTCGCCACGCTCGTAGTGCTGCTGTTCCTGTTCTTCGCCAATGGCCTGAACGGCGCGCTGGCCGCGTCCTACCGCAGGTCCATGGACAGGGAGAAGACGAGCCTCGTGATGTTCTATTCCGATGCGCTCTCCAGGTCGCCGGTCATGTTCGCGATCATGCTGGTCCGCGACCTGATATGGCTGGTGCTGGTCGGGCCGGCCATAGTGGGCTACATCTACGCGCTGCAGGGAGTGGCATACATGGACCTGCTGATAGGCGGCTACGCGCTGTCCATGACGTTCCTCATACACATGATATTCACGCCGGCGTTCCTGTCCGCAGGGGCCTTCGGCACTGGCATGATGCCATCGCTGAGGAACACGTCAAGGCTGCTGCGCAACAAGCACATCTTCTTCATCTGCCTCTATGCGCTGTTCGCCCTGGTCTGGCTGCTCAGCTTCGTGCCGTTCATCCAGATCGCGACGCTGTTCTTCGCCTATCCGGTGGTATACGGGGCGATGATAACCCTCATGGAGAGCGGGGTCAGGATGGAAACGGAGGAAGAGTGATGTACCGCGTCTACGAGTGCGAGGCGTCAAAGAAGGCGGAGGTCATGAAGATACTCGAGGCCGACCCGTACGCAACGGATAGCTTCGCGCGCACCGGCTACAAGGTCAAGGACGGCGGCGTGCTGAACGAGGACAAGGCGAGGCTCTATATCTACTTATCAGCATCTGAAGAGTTCCTGAAAAAAGCCGATGAAAAGCTCAAGCCCGCCGCAAGCCGCTGCAAGGAAGATGTGGAGAAGCGCGTAATCGAGAAGATACAGGCGGAGGAGGCGAGCGCCGAGGCGGGCTTCGGCGGCATCTTCGGCCAGTGGCCGCCCTCTGGTTGACGGTAACGGTAAACCTTATATTTTTTGGCTGTTAACTACAGCCATGGCAGACCAGCCAGATGAAACGGGAAAGGCAGAAGACCAGGCCGGCAGGCAAATCGCGTCACGCGGCGTGCCCTCGAACGAATCCATCTACCTTCCGCGCCACGACAGCGACGAGCTGCGCTCCTTCCAGGACAAGAACGAGACGCTGACGCGAAACCTGTGGAACGCAGAGGAACTCACGAACTTCATATTCTCCAAGAGATACCAGCCGAAATACTATGAGATAGCGTTCGGGTTCATCAGGCTGCTGGTCGAGAAGACGCAGGTGACTGGCGAGGAGACCGCCGCCTACGTCAAGGACAATGGGATATCCAAGGCGACGTTCTACAACCGCGTGCTACCGCGGCTGAAGCGCGTAGGCATGATAAAGGTGGAGCGTGACACCATCGTCTCCGTGGAGAGCAAGAGGAAGTTCAGGCCCATGCGCATCTCGCTGAGCAAGACGTTCGGGAACTACTTCATGAAGATAGGCGACTCCTGGCTGGCCATAGTGGATGATGCGAGGAGCAGGCAGGAGAAAAAAGACCAGATGAGACTCTAGTGCCTTTCACAGCAGGGCGGCGCGTCTTGGAAATCTGACTTTTTGGGGTTTTTCAGGAATTCGGTGATGATGCCCTTGGTGAACCATTCGATGGACGGGTTGTTGAGCGCGTCTTCCAGAGCGACCTTCGCGATATTGGCGGAAGCATAAGCAGATTCACTCCTGCCGATGCTGTCGCTTCCGGCGCATTTACGCAGGTAGTAGACCGCAATCCTTGCCTCCTGGGGGCCGCCGTATCTTGCGGATTTGGCCATCGTGCCAAGGACGACCATGTCGGCCTCGCCAGGCAATTGGGCCACGGAATTGAACGCAAGCATGCCGAGAAGGCTGGAGCGGGTGCTGTCGGGCAGGGCAACCACCGAGAGCTGCTGGAGCGTGCTCTGCCGTTCGGCCAGCTTCTGCGTGACCCGCATCTTGTTGATATCATCCGTATGGGAAGTGCAGGAAATGAGGCCTGCCACAAGAAGTGCTGTGCCTGCGAACGCCCTGGATGCAGTTGCGGGCGTGTGCCGCGCAAGGCGCATCATTTACTTCCTCTTTTTCTTCGGGACGCTCTTGGAGGCCCTGGAAGCGCTCTTCGCCGCCGGCGCGCTCCTTGAGCTGGCGGGCCTGGAAACGACGACTGCCTTTGTCTTCCTGACGTTCTGGGAGTCCTCGACCAGCTTGATGCGCTCCTTTTCCTTCTCGTCGATGGTGGCCTTTATCTTCTCGGTCCTCTCCTTGACGAGGGCGCTCATGGAGCCGAAGTCCCGCGCGGGCGAAGGCTCGCTGCGGAGCTTCCTGATCATGTCCTGGCTGTCCTTGATGAGGTCGGATATCCTCGACTTGGACGCGGATATCTTCTGCTCGATGTCCCGCTCCTTCACTACAGCGTCGCCGAGCTCGCTCTGGTACGATTCCGTAATGTCGTGCAGCTCGCCGAGGTACTTGTTCATGTAGAGCGTCTCAGCCGATTCCTTGAGCTCCGCGAGCTCGTCCTGGCTGCGGCCGACGTACTGTTCTATGCCCTCTATCTTCTTCTCGTAATCGCCAATGTACTCCTTCACCCAGTGCTCGATGCGGGCGATGCCCTGGAGCTCGCTTTCCAGCGAATCCAGCTCCTCGCCGTGCTTCGCCACGGTCTCACGGAGCGCTGCGGACAGCACCGCGACCTCGGTCCTCATGTCAGCGGCCTGGGCGATGTCGCCCTTGAGCTCTGTCATGGCCTGGCTGAGCGCGCCTATCTGCAGATTCAGGGCTTCGGTCGCAGACTGCAGCTTGACAAGGCGCGCGTCCACGGACGTCCCCAGCCTCTCCAGCTCCCTCACCTTGTCGTTCTCCTTGGCGACGGTGGCGCTGAGCGTCTCAACCTTGCCGTTTATCTCGCCTTTTGAGTTCTCCATGCTGCGGAGGAAGGTGTCAACCTTCTGGCCTGTGCGCTCCAGTGCGCCCCTGCCTTCCTCGCGGAGGCGGTTCAACTGCTCCTGGAGCTTCTCCAGCTCGTCCACCTTGTCAGGCAGCTCGAGCACGCGCTCCTTGAGCTCTGCTATCTTGCTCTGCTTGTCGAGTATCACTTCTGTGAGTGTGACCACGTCCGCCTCCAGCTTCCCTTCGACGGTGGCGAACTTGTTCCTGTAAAGCCTTTCCTTCTCCTTCTTGAGGTCCTCTATCTTAGCCTTCTCACGGTTTATCTCGTCCATGTAGGCGTTCACGAGCTCGCGGGTGTCCACGGACGTGACTGGCTTCTGGATCGGCTCGCGCCTTGCCGGCGCCTGCTGTGCGACTGGCTCGGGTTCGGACTCGAGGCTCTCATCGTCAGCGGCTTCAGTCTCGTCTTCCGCAGCCTCAGCTTCAACCGGCTCATGGGATACCTTGGTGCTTTCCAGGTCGGGGGTGATCTCCTTCACCGAGAAAACGTCGAGCTCGTCGCCCGTTCCCGTTTTCGTGGTGCCAGTATCGGTAGCGGTCTCCTTGAACGATATTGCACCGCCTTCCCGCTTCCTTGCGAGGTACTGGCTGAGCAGTTCCTCTGGCTCAGCATCCTCGGCAGCGAGCTCTTTCGCAGGGGCAGGCTCACTGGCCACTGCGGGCTTTTCCGGCGCCTTGGCCGGCTCCGGCGCCCTCTTCACTTCTGCCGGCGCCTGGATGGGCCTCGGGCCGTATTCCTCCTTACCCTTCCAGATGACGTTGGTGCCGCGCAGGCCGTATTCGATGGATATGTAGCCCTCGTCCTCGAGGACGCGGATCCACTTGTCAAGGTTCTTCTTGTCTATCCTGCACAGCTGCTGCAATTCGCTAAGCGCTATCTTCCGCCTCTCGGCGACAGTCCTTATCAGGCCGTCAACATCGGTGCTGACGAGCGGTTCGTCTACAGTAATCTTATTATCGGATGCCAAATACCTCACCCCTCATTGATTATAACAAGTTAATTATGGAGGCAAATGTTTATAAAGGTATTACCACAAGCTAACACAAACAGCCAAACCATAGCCTGGCACTTACGGCGTAAAACAGCTCGCGGGAATCAGGCCGCGATGGGGTGCTGGACTTCCTCTACCACTATGCGGTACGTGCCCGAGAGCTTCCGCCTCGCGCGCTCCAGCGCCGTCTTTATGTGCTCGACGTTGGCCTTGTAGGAGTATATGGTGAACAGGTCCCTGCCGGCACCCAGCCGCGCCGCCCGGTCCGTGGGCCTGCCGAATGCCTGGCGCATGCCCTTCTGGAGGCGGTCTGCGCCTGCGCCGGCGATCATCTTGTTCTCCCTTATGATGTGGTGGGGGTACACCCTCACGACGAAGTAGTAGGCTCCTGCCATGGTCTTCTCCATGTACTTGTTGGCGCTCTGCCTGGCGCTCTCTATTGCGTTGTCCCTGAGTATGAGGCCTGCCCCGCAGCGGAGGTTTATGACGAGGTCATAGTCATCCTTGGTCACGCCCATCCTGAACTGGTGGAGGTCGGCGTGGGGCATTGCCTTGATGTAGGACTTCCTAGGCTTGCGCCTGGAGAAGCGGGTCCACGCCACCTTGTCGTCATCCCGTATCGCCCTTGCAGGTCTGATTCCCATGTCAATATCACCGGTAAAGAGTTGAGCTAAAACCCGATTTTGCGTCAGGGACTATGGGTGGAAAGAAATAAAAAGGGTGACATCAGCCGGCCCTGGTTGGGCGGTTATCGGAGGCTATCCAGCCGGCACCCGCACGTCTCCCTGTCAGGTCCTTCGATGGCAGGATAAACCTTATATCCGTAACCCTGCATAATTTATACGTCATGGAAACGCGGATGCTCGCGAAGCCGCTGGAAGGCAAAAACCTCCAGTGCCTCGCCTGCTCAAGATACTGCAGGATACAGGAGGGGCAGGCAGGGTTCTGCGGCGTGCGGGCAAATGAGAACGGAAAGCTGAAGCTCGTCGTCTACGGAAGGCCGTGCGCCATCTGGGTTGACCCTGTAGAGAAGAAGCCGCTTTTCCACTTCCTGCCCGGCAGCACGAGCTTCTCCATAGGCACGTTCGGCTGCAACTTCGCATGCCTTTTCTGCCAGAACTGGGATATAAGCCAGGCGCCGCAGGAGGCAAGGCAGAAGGACCCGAAGCACTGGCGGGAGTATTTCCAGAAGCTCGTGGACGGCTGCGAGGAATGGCCGCCTGAACGCATCGTGGAGAACGCGCTCCGCGACGGGTGCAAATCCATCTCGTTCACCTATAACGAGCCGACCATCTTCACCGAGTACGCGCTCGACATAATGGCCATCGCGAAGAAGAAGGGCCTGAAAGGCGTCTATGTGACGAACGGCTACGAGTCAAAGGAATGCTGGGATGCGGTGAAAGGGTACATTGATGCAGCCAACATAGACCTGAAGGCGTATAACAAGCGGTTCTACACCGAATTGTGCAGGGCGCCGAGTTACGAGCCGGTGAAGGAATCCATAGTCTATGCGAAGAAGCTTGGCATCTGGGTCGAGGTCACGACACTCATCATACCTGGCTGGAACGACGACGAGAAGGAGCTCAAGGCAGAGGCGGAATGGCTCGCCTCCATAGACCCTGAGATGCCCTGGCACGTTACGGCGTTCCATCCTGATTACAAGATGCTTGACACGCCACCGACCCCTCCGGACATACTTGTGAAGGCACGGGAGATAGGCAAGGCTGCGGGGCTGAAACATGTCTATTGCGGCAACGTGCCTCTCGCATATGCCGACTACGAGACCACGGCATGCCCAAAGTGCGGCAAAAGCCTCGTGAGACGTGTCGGCTTCGATATACTTGAGAACAGCATCACGGATGGAAAGTGCAGATTCTGCAAAACGCCGATAAAGGGGGTATGGAAATGATAAGGGAGCCTGCGGTCGCCGGCACGTTCTATCCAGGAGATGCCGGGCAGCTGAAAAAGATGGTGAATGACTTTCTCGCCCAGGCCAAAGAAACGAAGCTGGAGGGGAAGCTGTGCGGGCTTGTCGTCCCTCACGCGGGCTACATCTATTCCGGGCCCATTGCGGCCTATGGCTACAAGATGCTGGCGAAGCAGGGATTCGAGAAAGCGATAATAATCGGCCCGTCGCACTACGCCACGTTCTACGGGGCCTGCGAGGCTGGCGCAGAGCTGTGGAGGACGCCGCTGGGAGGGGTCAGGGCGAAGAGCGTCCGCGACCCGCTCATAAGCGTCTATCCGGAAGTGCATGCGCAGGAGCACTGCCTTGAGGTCCAGCTGCCGTTCCTGCAGTCCATAAATGACAATTTCCTGGTGTGGCCGGTCCTCTGCGGCATGGCCGACCCTGCGGAGCTCGCGGACGTGGTGCTGAGGCAGATGGACGTGAAGACCGTCGTGATTGCAAGCTCTGACCTGAGCCACTACAACGAATACGCCAAAGCGGTGCAGATAGACAGGACCGCGAACGAGGCGGTGCCTGCGCTTGACATAAAACGCTTCGAGAAGGAAGGCGACGCCTGCGGGAAAACCGCGATACTCACGCTCATGCACATCGCGAAGAAGAAGGGGTGGAAGGGGAAGCTGCTTGACTACCGCAATTCGGGCGATACCGCCGGGCCGAAGTCCGAGGTCGTCGGCTACGGCTGCTATGCCTTCTGCGAGGCAGGAAAATGACGCTTGACGGGAAGGAGAAGGAGTACCTGCTGAAGCTGGCACGCCAGGCGGTTGAGCTCTACCTCAAGGAGGGCAGGGCGCTGGAGCTTAAGCCTGCGGACGTGCCACACAAGAAGCTGGTGGCCAACGGCGCGTGCTTTGTAACCCTGCATTGCGACGGCCAGCTGCGCGGCTGCATCGGCACGCTCGAAGCGCACAGGCCGCTGGTTTTCGACGTAATCGCCAACGCGCTGTGCGCCGCGTTCGAGGACCCGCGCTTCGTTCCGCTCTGCGGGGACGACCTCTGCAAGGTGAAATTCTCCATCTCTGTGCTCACCGCCCCCAAGCCGCTGCAGGTCAAGGACGCGGAGGACCTTTTGCAGAAGCTGACACCGCACAGGCACGGGCTGACGATAAGGAAGGGGTATGCTCAGGCGACCTTCCTGCCGGTGGTGTGGGAGCAGCTGCCTGACAAGCATCATTTCCTGATGCAGCTCTGCATGAAGGCTGGCATGGAGCCTGACGGCTGGACCGACACGAAATCCACGGAATTCTACACCTACGAGGCCGAGGAATTCTCAGAATAGAAAAACGCCGACGGCAGGATTTGAACCTGCAATCCACAAGGGATCAGTTATCTCGTAATC
>CAYZNP010000008.1:0-18041 GCA_964479815.1 Microcaldota archaeon | reverse complement strand
CTGGCGAGCGATACTATGCAGCTTTTCCCGCTGGCGAGGCCGAAGACGAAATTCAATCCGCCCGCGAACAGGTCGTCGCGCGTGATGAAGACCGCCTTGTCGGTGTGGGGCGAGACCAGGGGCGCGAGCTCCTTGAGCATGGCTTCAGCATCGTACTGGCGGCGCTGGCTGTGGAACGACCGGGTGAACGGCGCGTCTATCAGCTCGGTCGTGACCGTAGCGCCGAACTCCCGGCTTATGGAATCGATTAGCAGATGGAAGCCGGGCATCGTGCGGCCCATAAGGACTACGAGGATGCGCATGGACATCAGCTGGAAATTGAAATAAGAAAGGGAGTGCTCAGACGTTGTAGTATTTCTGGAGCTCCAGCGCAGTGACGCCCTTGAGCGACTCCTTGTGCTGCCTTTCCTTGAGCTCTATGAAGTCTCCCATGAGTTCCACCGGGATGACGCCCTTCAGGAACTTGACGTCGCTCTGCAGCGCAACGGAAGCTTCGTGGAGGCTCATGGGCAGCTCCTTCTGGACGCGCGCCTTCTTGCCCTCCACCTCGGCCGGGTCTCCGGGGTCTATCTTGCTCTTTATGCCGTCGAGGCCCGCGGCCACGACAGCGGCATAGGCGAGATAGGGGTTTGCGGACGGGTCCGCACCGGAATAAACGACCCGTTTGGTCTCCTTGATGTTCTTCTTGGCATAGGGAACGTAGACCAGGCAGTCGTGCCTCGTTGCGCTCCAGCCCATCTTCTTATTGTCTGCTGCCAGTTTCCTGTAGGAGTTGGGCGTCGGCGCCGTGAAGAGCGAGAGTCCTGCTGCGTGCTCAAGCAGGCCGCCGATGTAATACCTGCCGGTCTGGCTGAGCTGACCGTAGTCCTCTTTTCCCTCGTAGAACAGGTTCTGGTCGCTGGCCTTCCACAGGCTTACAGCAACGTTGAGCGAGTTGCCTTTCTCGCCATCGACCGGGTATGGCATGAACGTTGCCGATGCGTTTACGGCGGTGGCAAGGTTCTTGGTAATGAACTTGAGCGTGTTCACGGCATCGGCGGCGGATTTCAGGCCCCTCTCGGCAAGCTCGAACGTCTGCTGCGCCGTGGGCGACCTTCCATGCTTGTGCGAGTCCACCAGCATGCCGAAGCCGTCCTCCATGGTCTCGGAAATCTGCGTCCGCGCCGAGTACATGGAATCGTATGGCGTGGCGACGTATGCGCCCCTGTTGTCGTTGGAAAGCGGCGACGGCCCCCACTTGGCCTCGCGCGAGTCCATGAGAATGCCTGAGCCCCTGCCGCGGGTAGTCTTGTCCGCGGTTGCGGTGTCGAACATGTAGCAGTCCACTTCGGCGCCGACCAGCGCGTTCTTGATGCCCGCGGCGCTGAGGTTGGTTTCCATGCGCTCTGCGACGTATCTCGGGTCCTTTAGGAAGCGCTCCTTCTTTATGGCCACGAGGATGTCGCACACCAGCCGCACTGTCGCAGGCTCCCAGGGAAGCCTAGCGAGGGTATCAGGATCGGGAAGAAGCACGAGCTCGCCCTGGTCGTTCGGGCCGAATACCTCTGCCAGGTCCGCGGCGTACATGCCGTTGCCGAAGCTCGCCTCCTCGATTTTCCTGTTGGAGACGCTGACCCTGTGCATCAGGCCCTTGACATCGAAAAACTGGAAGTCTACCCATCTTATCTCGTTAGTGGCGATATATTTCAGGACATCGTCTATAGCGGACAAAAAAACCACCTCGGTTTCCTGTGCTGCCTTAACCATAGAAGGAATAAATACGTTTCGAAACCTAGTTGTTTCATGTTCGGCACCTCAGGCATAAGAGGCATCTACGGCACAGACGTAACCGAAGGGCTGGCGCTGAAAATAGCGAATATCTTCGCCACGAGCCCTCTTGCCGTCGGCCGGGACATAAGGGAAAGCGGCCTGCCGCTGTTCCATGCGGTCTCCGCGGGTGCGGTTGCTGCCGGTGCCGACGTGCTGGACCTTGGCATAGTGCCCACGCCCACGGTGGCGCTCGCGGGCGGGAGGGGCATCATGATAACCGCATCCCACAACCCCCCTGAGTATAACGGCCTCAAGCTGATTGAAAACACAAAGGAGATAGGCAAGGCGCTTGAAAAGGAGGTCGTCTCTGCGTACAGGGAGGGCACATTCAGGATGAGCAGGAGGCCAGGCCGGGTGGGCAGGGACACTGAGATAATCGGCAGGCACAAGGCGCTGATAGCAGGCATGGTGGACGCACAGGCCATAGCTAAAAAGAAGCCAACGGTTGTGGTGGACTGCAACGGCGCCGCCGCAGTCATAACTCCATCATTGCTTACGGACCTGGGATGCCAGGTGGTGAGCGTCAACTGCTCGCTGGAAAAGTTCGCACGCCCGTCCGAGCCTAACGAGAAGAACCTGTCCCATCTTGGCGGCATCGTGAAGGCCGCTGGCGCTGACTTTGCAATAGCCCACGACGGCGACGGCGACAGGTGCGTGGTTTTCGACGAGACCGGGACGATGCTGCCGCTGGACGTGCAGCTCGCCATCATGATACAGCACGAACTCAAGACTTCCAAAAACAGGAAAATCGTCTCCACGGTGGAAGCGTCGCTGACCATACGCGATGTGGTGGAGAAGGCGGGCGGGAAGATAGCGATAACGCCGGTGGGAAGCACGTTCGTCGCCGACGAACTTGAACGCGGCGGCGCTTTGTTCGGAGGCGAGCCCTGTGGCGAATACATTTACGCGGCAGGCGTCCACGTGCCGGACGCGGTACTTGCGGCCGCGAAGTTCGCCGAGATATTCTGCGCAAAAGGCGCATTCTCAAAGCTCAAGGCACTCTACCCTCAGAACTTCATGGCCCGGGAGAGGTTCCAGGCGCACGACAAAAAGGCCGCCATGGCAAGGGTGAAGAAGGCGGTCGAGGCCTCGGGCATACGCGGCGAAGTCAGGAGCGACGATGGCGTACGCGTTGACGAGGAGGATGGCTGGTTCCTCATACGGGCGTCCGGCACCGAGCCGATTGTGCGGCTGACAATGGAATACAAGGAGAAGGACCGGCTGGAAGCGCGGAAGAAAGAGCTCACAGCACTCATACAGAAGGGGCTTTGAGCTTATCCGCCCGGCTTGTCCGCTGCCAGGACCATTATCGGGAAGTCGAGCGTCGCTTCCAGCGTCTCTGAATCGCCGCTCCCGCTTTTTGCGAATGTCACTTTGGAGCTCTTCAGGAAGTCGCTGTTTTTTACTGCCAGGTCGCTGATGAGTATGTTCATGAACCGTATCTTAGCCATCTTCGCTTCTACCCCGCTGCCGAACTCAGCCGCCCACTGGCTGGTGCTCTCACGGCTTACGTTGACGTGCGTTATTCTTACGTTTTTGAAGCCTGCGCTGTTGGCGAGCAGCTCCCATTCCATTATGGTCGGGATGTGGCACCTGCCTTCTGCCTTCTCGTCCCTCCCGGTAAGCCGCTGGTGCATGGCATGGACTGTTATTATGGCATCCTGCTGCCCCACATTGTAGGCTGTCATGTCGGCGATGACAAGCCTTCCGCCTGGCACCAGCGAGTCCCTGAGCGATACCAGTGCATTGAGCTGCTCTTGCTGCGGCAGGTCCTTGATGCCGTAGCGTACGGCTGCGACATGGAAATAACCGGGGAATTTTTGGCTTAGTTCCCGGACATCGCCCGGCGCCGTAAACTCGCCTTCCAGTTTCATCAGCGGCTCGTGCGCGACGTCATTGAAGTAGAACGCAAAATGGATGAGACGGTCCTGAAAGGTCTGCCTCACCCGTTCCTTTACCTCAAGGCCGAGCCTGCCTGACCCGCACATCGCATCAAGGAAATTTATCGCAGGCCGCAGCGCGACCTTCTGGAGGTCGCATGCGTCCAAGATTTTGTTGAAAAAGACCCTATCAGGGCTGCAGGGTGCAGCAGGCTTCCGGGCAAGTTTCTTCATGGGCATCCCTCCGTGCCGTTTCACCTGTCCGCTGAGACGATTATCCGCGGGATTTGGAGCACTGCATCCTGGCCGTCGAAAGAAACCTGGAACTCTTCCTCAAATGCCTTGTTTTTGCCGCAGACTTCCCTTATCGTGTCCGTCATCTTCCGGATCAACGAGGCGCGATGCCCGTCTGGCTTGGACCTGGCTTGCCATTCGATGGTGCTCGTGGTCCGGCGTTCGCCTTCTTCCACGGTCATGTTGGTGAAGCCTGCGGCATTGATGACAAACTTCAAGTCAAAGGCCGTCGGTATATAATCGTCTTCCCTGTTTCCGGCGATCTTGAACAGTTCGATGTTTTTGAGACAGACCTCCACGAGCCCTTGCGCACCCTGAGCCGTGAGCGCTGCCGTGTCAGCTATGACGAGCCTTCCGCCGGGCAGCATTGACTTGAACAGCGAATTGACGGCTGGCACCACATCGTCTTTGTGCAGCCTGCTGAGACCGTAGCGGATGGCGATGATGTCGAACTGCTGCTTGGCTAAGCGGTCCATGCGGCAGATGTTTCCCTTTATGAACGTCCCTTCAGATTCCCTCAGCGTAGATTTCATCTGCGGATCGGTGCGGATGTCGTTGAAATAGAACGCGGTACGGGCCGCAAGTTCAGGCATATCCTGCCGCAGCTTTTTCGCGATGGTGAGGCCGAGCGCGCCGGTTTCGCACATGCCATCAAGGAAATCCAACTTGGCGGGGCGCTTCGCGAAATCGCATGCCTTGAAAATCTGGTTGAAAAACCTCGTTTCGGACTGCACGAGCTTATCGAAATGAGCCTTCTGTGCGCCATTCATCGGCATTTGAGCCTGCTGCCCGGGGTTCATTAACATCCCTCCTCCATATAATATACGGACTTTGACACAAAAGCAATAAAAAGGCGCTGATTTTGGACGCCAGACACTGCTTCACCTGTCCGCTGAGACGATTATGCGCGGGATTTGGAGCACGGCATTCTGAGCGTTGAGAGAAACCTGGAACTCGTCCCTGAATACGGCGTTTTTGCGGCAGACGCCCTCCAGGGTGCTTCTCAGCTGCCTGAGCATTGGTGCGCCACGCCTGAGCCTGCTGTCCATTTCTATGGTGCTCAGCATGCGCCTTTCTTCAGGCAGAAGGGCCACGTTCACGTTGCTGAAGCCTGCTTCATAAAAGGCAGTCCTTAACTCTTCGCCCAGCGGGAGATAATCCTCTTTGTGGTTTCCCAAGGCCACGAACAGCTCCAGGTTCCTATCGTAGAACTCCTGAAGGCCCTCCCGGCCCTTCTGAGTGAGCGCTGCGATGTCAGCGATGACAAGCTGCCCGCCTGGCGGAATCGCATAGTACAGCGAACCCAGTGCTGATGCCACCACCCCTTTATGCAGATTGCTGAAGCCATAGCGGCTTGCCGCGATGTCGAACCCTCTTGGAAAGGCACCACCCAGATAGCGGACATCTCCCTTGATGACGAGCTCCCTTGGAAGCTTCATCAGCGCCTCTTTGTCTATGTCGTTGAAATAGAACACAGTACGGCCTGCGAGTCCAGGCAGGTACTTATGCAATTTTTCCGCAATGCCGAGGCCGAGCCTGCCGGAATCGCACATGACGTCAATAAAATTGAAGCTGACGCGCTTCTCAAACCTCTGGAAATCGCACGAGCTGAAAATCCTCTGCAAAAACCTGGCTTCGGACTGCGCGCGCATTTGGGAGTAGAGCCGTTTCATGGAACCCATGGATGACACTCTTCTTCACGTTATATAACCACTTTACTCCACAACCAATAAAAACATATGGGAAACGCGCTCCGGGCGCTACGGGTTAAATCCCTTTCTGTCCAAATAAGTCATGGGGTGGGATGCGTGCTGGTTGCCGTATTATCGGACAAGCCGGAACTGCGGGAGCAATTCTGCAAACTGGCCGGGAAGGAAGCTGCGAAGGGGGACATAACGTTTTATCCGTGCGAAGCCGGCATAACGCTGGTTGAGCCGACGAATTATCCTGAGAAGATACAGCCGTTGCTCTATTCGCTGTCCATGGCGGACTACGCTGTGCTCCTGGTCGACGGCCTCAGCCCGAAGGTGGGCGAGCTGATCATCGCGCTGAACAGCATGAGAGTGGGGCAGGGGGCCATAGTGTCCAATGTGCCGTTGCCTATCGGCGGCACAGTGCTCGACAAATACGAGAAGCTGCCTGACCTGGCCGCAGCTGCCGCGAAAGTCAAGGCGCTCCAGCCCGAAGCCGCAGGCGAGCAGACGATGGCGCTAGTGCATAAGGCAGAGCAGGTGAAATCGCTCGGCCACGTCGCTCATGGCGTAATCAAGTCGGGGAAAATCAAGAAGCAGGATATGCTGTTCGCGCTGCCTGAGAAGAAGGAAATAGAGGTCAGGAGCCTGCAGGTCGGCGGGCAGGATGCCGACGAAGCCGTCGCAGGCGCGCAGGTCTCACTTGTCTTCAGCGGCGAACCGTTCGAAAAAGGCATCCTGGCGCCCATGCGCAACGACTACGAGATAAGCAACGTGGTCAACGGCAGGTTCGCCAAGAGCCCGTTCTTCAGGGACGAACTGAAGGGCAAGATACACGCCTACACCAACATGCAGTATGTGGAAGGCACTCTGAACGAGAGCGACATCACGCTGTCGCAGCCGCTGGCGTTCGAGAAAGGCGAGCAGATAGTAATCGTGGACGCGAGCAACCAGAAGCTGCGCATAGCGGGCATTTTCCAGAGCAAATGGTAGCTAGAAATCGAACTCGGGCCTGTTTTTGTCCAGAATGGCAGTGGTGACGTTAGCGCCGCAATATTTCTGGACCAGTTCAGCCAGCTCCTTCAGTGAGGATTCGAGTTCTTCCTTTGAAACCGGCGGAAGGGCCTCGAGCACAAGGATGCAGTTTTTCGTCTCCTCTGTGAGTTTTGTCCGGTCAGCCTCGCGCCAGTTCCATCTCCTGCAGACGGTTGAAATGGCGTCCTTGTAGACGACTTCGCCTTCATGGGGCGGCCGGACCTCCCGCTCGCCAAGAAGCAGGACCGGCTCCTCCGAAGGCCCTGCGAACGTCAGTGTGATATGGCCCTTCATCTTGTCAGTGTCCTCACCGCCTGCAGGAAGCATGCGCTTCAGCGAAAGGAGGTTGTAGATGTCAACAAGCTTGTTTATGTGCCGGATCTCTGCGCCTTTGAGCACCATGCGGTAGAGGTTTTCTACTGAAGAGCGGTTCTCCTTGGGCTTGCCGCCGAAAGCCGAATATGCCTTCCTCCAGATGTCGATTTTCGGCTGTTGGGAAAGCGTTTCCGTCTGGTAAGCGGCCCGTACCCGTCCCTCCTGCTCGCGGAGCTGCCGTAGAACGTCCTCAGCGACGCCGCTGTTGTCCAGGCCCTTCACTGCGACGGCGCCGACCATGACGCCTGGGAATTTCTCGCATATCCTGCTGTCGATTGTCAGCTTCATCGGGCACGCCCTACGGAAGCAGTTCCCCTCTCGCCTGCTCTATCTGCATGCGGCCCACGTCCTGCTTTCTCCTGAACTCGGGCAGGATGGCGTTTGAGAAGCGCAGCGGGAGCAATTCGTCGTAGATCTCTTCCATCATCTTGAAGTATTCGCCTGCTTCGTGCCTGTTGCCGCGCCTGAGCGATTCATACATCTCGCGCTTGAGCTCCCCTATGGCGTCCAGCAGCCCGTTGATATACGGGACTTCCGGCACCTTCAGCTCGCCTATGGACGGGATCTTCTTCAGTTCTATGGCGGACATGACTATGCGCGCCTCTGAGTATTCCTGGTAGACATGGTCGAGCTGGCCCGGGAAGTGGTCGCGGTATTTCGCTATCTTAGCGAGCCCCTTCTCCGCCTCTGCCAAGGATTTCTTCGCTTCCGCGAGGTTGTAGGCGTGCAGCGCCTTTATGGCGTTAGAGCATGCGCGGACGACGAGCCGGTTCTCCGCCAGCACAGCGTCAAGCTCCTTCTCCATCCCAAAAAGCTTCTTTTCTATCCGGTCTACGCCTATGTGAAGTGCCATGGCAGTAACAGGGCGCTGCACAATTATATGCCTTTCCTCAGTCAGGGGCCGCTTTTTCCCAGGGGAAGAGAAGGCAGCGCTCGAAAGGCCTGCATGAGAAATCCGCCTTTCCGGCATATACGAACGTCTTCACTTCTGCTGCGCCTTCTGAAAGGAGGAGGGACCTCACCGCGGCGAGGGTCCTGCCGGTGTTGCTGACGTCGTCCACCAGCAGCACGCGCTTTTTCCTGACGCAGAGCGTGCCGCAGGTCACGAGCGGCACCGGACGGAGGGCGCGGGCGGGTTTTGAGTCGTCGTATAGCGAGGCACGCAGCGTGAGCAGTTCCGCACCGAGCCTGAAGGCGGCCAGCGCAGCCAGCACGATTCCGCCGCGTTCCACGCCGACTACGATGTCTGGCGAGAAAGAAGCGATGCGCTTCCAGGGTATGGATGCATGCACCTCGTCAAACGAGACCTTCACCGGCTTCATGTCGCACCAATCAATGCCCTTATCCGTGGCGCCACGGACATGGCGATTGCGCCGCAAACGAGGTTTTCCGCAAGGAGGGTGAGCGCGATTCCTGCGACCACAATGCCGGGCATGCCGACGAGGAAAACGTCAGTCGCGACCAGCCAGGGCAGCTGGACCGCGTATGCTGCCATCGCTGCCTTAAGCGGGTGCATGCGCGTGTAGAAATAGGCTGCTGCGAATCCCAGGATCGCATTTCCTGCGAGTATGTAGGGGTTGTGGAGCACAATGAGGCCGGACCAGGATGATGCAAGCGCGCCGACAGCAGCGCCGGCGAAAGGGCCGAACACGAAAGCCGAGGCAAAAACAGCCGCCTGGAAGAAATGCAGCTGCCACTGCATGAACGGCACCACGGCGAAAGAGAGCGCGAACGCCACCACTGCAAGCGAAACAAGGAATGCTGCGCTGGCGAAAGAATTGACTGGCACGAATTTATTGTAGTAGATTTCCATCTCCACACCTCGCATGGGATAAGGAGGAGCATTATTTTAAAAGTAGCCGGACAATCGCTAAACATGCGCGTCGTACTCTCAATAGGTGGAAGCACAATAAATCCGGAAGGAAAGCCATCGCTGAAGTTCCTGAAGTCGATATCCAAGATGATAAAGGAGAGCAAATGCGAGTTCGGCATACTCACCGGCGGCGGCTCCATCGCCCGCATCTATGCCAACGCTGCGCGGGAATTGGGCGCGAATGAATACGAAGCCGATGCAATCGGCATAACATCGACACGGCAGAACGCACAGCTGCTGATAACCGCGCTCTCAGGGGCAGGCGTCGATGTGTACAGGCATGTCCTCACGGATTTCGAGGAGGCCAAAGGCAGGAGGAACAAGGTCGTCGTCATGGGCGGGACCATCCCCGGCATAACCACGGACACCGATGCAGTGCTCCTCGCAGAGGCGATAGGCGCCACGCGGCTCGTCAACATCAGCAACGTGGAAGGCATTTATGACACTAATCCCAAGAAGAACCCGAAGGCGAAAAAATTCGCCAAGATGAGCTACAGCCAGCTCATAAAGCTCGCGGCCGATAACGACAGCCGGTCCGCGGGAACGCACTTCGTGTTCGACATGCTGGCGTGCAAGCTCATCGCGCGCTCAAAGGTGGAGACGCACTTCGTCTG
Source organism: Microcaldota archaeon (assembly GCA_964479815.1). Classification (GTDB taxonomy): domain Archaea; phylum Micrarchaeota; class Micrarchaeia; order Anstonellales; family Bilamarchaeaceae; genus Bilamarchaeum. The sequence continues at coordinate 8,470 of CAYZNP010000008.1, read as the reverse complement.
CGGCGATAGCATGAGCGACATAAGCAATGCCATAGAGGGGAAGAAGCACAACGGCACAGTCGTCCGCTAGTTTTTAATAAAGGTCCGCCTACATTACGATGCACTAGGGGAAACTTTATGGCACAGAAGAGCAACGTAAAGATGCAGCCGGCCGAGGCCGACGTCACAAGGGCACAGCTTTTCAACGACCAGGACACCAGGCGGATAGCTGCCATGGTGGGGGAATCGGCAATGCCCAGATTCCTTGATTCCGTGGCAAAGCTGGACAGCAGCTACGTACGGGGGGAAATCGGCATGGCCGACTGGAGCAAGGGCGTGATGCGGCTCGCCGCAGACGCAGTCCTGCCACCGGGCCAGTCTTCTGAAAAATTGAAGAAGGCGCTGGATGGCATGTCGGATAACACTTCGCCTGCATTGTCGGCCCTGAGGGTAGTCATGGCCAGTGGCCAGCATACGAAGGTGCTGGATGTATTCAAGATAGTGGACCTGCTGCGCCCGGAGGTCATAGCCCGCAAATGCGGCATAGCGAAAGAAGATGCGAAAGAGCTACTTGAGATGCGGCTGCCGGTGTCAAGCATAGTGGAGCTTGTCGAAAAGGCGAAAGTGTGGAACGGCCAGTTGGAAGCCGGAGCGATAAAGCAGGGAGAGTGGGATGAGAAGATAGGAAGGGCGATTTTCGAGCTCGCGCCTGATTACGCCCCTTACGATGCGCTTCTGCTGCGCGACAAGCTCATGGAAATAAAGCCGGTTGACACTAACACTGCAATCTACAAAAAAGTAAGGTAGGGGAATCAGGCGCCCTTGAGATATTTGGCGATTTCCTTGTCCGAAAGAGACAGCGCCTTCTTGCCCTTCACGGGAATGTAGGATATCTCCACATTCTCCGACTGGAGCTTCTCCTCCTGGGTGGTGCGGATTGATTCCAGCGCTATCTTTATGGCCTCTTCCACCGTGAGCGTGTCCCTGTAGTTCTTCTCGAGGATGTCGTCCACTTCCTTCTTGTTCGCGCCGATGGAGTCCGCCTTGTAGGCGGTCATGGCGCCGCTGGGCTCGGCTTCGAATAGCTTCGGGCCAAGCGTGTCTACGCCCGCGATGAGCAGCGAAACGCCGAACGGCCTGATGCCGCCGTATTGCGTGTAGACCTGCATGGTGTCGCACACGCTGCGCGCTATGGATTCCACGCTCGGCATCTCGCTGTAGGTTATCCTGTGCCTCTGGGCGTCGACACGCGCCACGTCCACGAGCCTTCTTGCGTCGGCGATGAGGCCGCTGGCGGTCACGCAGATGTGCGAGTCAACCTGGAATATCTTCTTGAGCGACTCCGGAACGACCAGTTTCGTGTGGATGGACTTGAAGGCGACCAGCGCAACGCCGTCCTTGGCTGTTATGCCGACCGCGGTCGCGCCGCGCTTGACGGCCTCCTTGGCGTATTCCACCTGGAAAAGCCTGCCGTCAGGGCTGAATACCGTAATCGCTCTGTCATATGCTTGGGGAGAAACACCGTACATATTTAGCACCTCTAATGAGAATGGATAGATTACTTACGGCGTATTTAAATTCATTCTCCTTGCGCCTTCACATCGCCCTGAGCCGCTTTATCCTGTCGTCGATGGGCGGGTGCGTGGCGAGCAGGAAGTTCATCTTGTTCGGGAATGGGTTGGCGAAGAACAGCGACGCGGTCGTGTCGGTTGCCGCCTTCGTCGGGATGCCAGCAGCCCTTATCTTCTCCAGCGCGCTGGCAAGCCCGGGCGGGTAGCGGGTTAGCTTCGCCCCGTTTGCGTCGGCGAGGTATTCGCGCTCGCGGGATATTGCGAAACGGACGAGTTGCGCGAATATGGGCGCGAGGATCATGAACGCCAGCGCCAAGAGAAGAATGATGCCTGCCCCTCCGCCCCTGCGCCTGCCGCCTCCGCCCCTGAAACCGAGCCACATGGAGCGGAAGGCGAATTCGCCGATGAGCGCTATCGCGCCAGCGAAAACGATTGCGATCATGCTGAACCGGATGTCGAAATTCGCCACGTGCGACATCTCATGCGCGAGCACGCCCTCAAGCTCCTCGCGGCTCATCATGGACAGGAGGCCGGTGGTAACCGCGATGGAGGCGTGCTTCGGGTCGCGGCCGGTGGCGAATGCGTTCGGGCTCTGGTCGTCGATTATGTAGAGCTTGGGCACCGGGATGGAGGACGCGATCGCAAGGCCCTCGGCCACGTCGTAGAGGAACGGCTGCTCCTTTTCGGTCACCTCCCTGGCGCCGCTTAGCGAAAGAAGCACCCTGTCGCCCTGGTAGTAGACCACGAGCGTGTACATTAGAAGGAAGAGGAAGCCCAGCGCCGGGCCGAAAACCCCAAGCCGGAAAACGTAGGAAAGCGCGGAAACCATCGCCAGGAAAATCACGAACATGACGGCGATGAAGATGAGCGTGTTGCGCTTGTTGGCCTCTGCGGCATCGAAAAAGCTTATGTGCTCCGGCATCGGATCATTCGAACTTGACCTTCACAGCTGCCTTCTCCGCCTCGGGGACCTCCAGGTATGGCTTTGCCTTGAAGCCGAATATGCCCGCTATGATGCTGCTGGGGAACATCTGGATGGCGTTGCTCAGGTCGAGCACCGCGTCGTTGTAGGCCGTGCGGACGATGGATATCCGGTTCTCGGTGCCTGCCAGCTCGTCCTGGAGCATCTTGAAGTTCTCGTTTGCCTTGAGGTTCGGGTAGTTCTCCGCCACCGCGAAGATGGACTTGAGCGCCTGGCTGAGCATGTTATTGGCCTTGGCCCTTTCCTCGACGGAGCCGCTGACGAGCTGGGCGCGGTATTTGGTTATCTCCGTGAGCGTCGATTTCTCGTGCTTCATGTAGCCCTTGACCGTCTCTACGAGGTTAGGGATGAGGTCATACCTCCTCTTGAGCTGCACGTCTATCTGGGACCACATGTTATCCACGCGGTTCCTCAGCGTGATGAGCCTGTTGTAGGTCAGTGCCACGTAGGCCAGCACGAGCAGCAGGAGGCCGCCTATGCACAATCCAGCTACCAACATGAGTTCAAGAGCCATAAGAATTCACCGCAGCAATAGCCCAGCCAGAATTTTTAAGCCTATTCCCGGTTACCTGTGCTTTTCTACGAAAGCCGCCCAGTCCGCCTCGCTGATGCCGATTTCGATGCGCTTGCGCCTGGAGGCATGGCCGGAAACTATGCGGACCGGTGCGCCGAGCAGTTTCGAAAGCTCCTTCACGAGTTCCAGGTTCGCCTTGTTGCCCTCGGCTGCGCTCTTCAGGAAAACCTTCACCTTCCCATCCTTGAAGGAAACGGAAAAACGACCGGACTTGGGAAGCGCCGTCACGTCTGCTATCATATGAGGATGAGGCTCCTCGCGAAGAGCAGGGCCAGCACCATGCCGGCCAGTATGAAGGGCAGGAAGGGCGGCAGCTTCGTGTAGACCCACAGGTCGGTGACCTTCGTCATCTTCAGGCGGTCGAGCTCGGCCTGGGTTATCACGCGCGGTATCTTGTAGCGCTCTATCAGGTCCTTGTTCATTATCTCCATCGCCAGCACATCCTCCGGCTGGACCTGCGCCAGGGGCAGTTCCTCTGCCAGGAGCATGTTTAGCGAGTCCTTGAACATCAGGAAGAATATGGTGGCAAACAGGAGCGCTGATATGAACGCGAAGTACACTGGCGAGAATATGAACGAGTTGACGTAGACGTATGCGAACAGGAGGTAAGGGATGAACATCAGCCCGTAGAGCAGCTTCGGCTTCACGTCAGGCTGCTGGCTGAGCTTCCAGCCGAAGTATGCCATGACATAGAGCGCGAACAGCACCCCTGAGAATATGAACACCGAGAACACGAATGGCATGTTGAAGGGCATGCCCTCGAACGACGGGTGGACCGGCAGGAGCAGCATGACTGAAGCGAGGACGAAAACGTCCGCGCCGCCCAGCTGGCCGACACGGTAGAACACGTAGCCTATGGCAGAGAAGAACACCGTCACGCCTATCGAGAACCAGAACAGGTCCTGCTGGTAGAAGACGATGTTCGTGAGCAGCGCGATTGCAACAAACGCATAGAGCAGCTCGTTGGGCACGTTCTTCTTGTTGAACACGTCGTAGTAAGTCGCTACGCCCGCGCCCATGAAGGCGATAAGAAGGCGTATGAGCTCTCCGGGCATGACAAGCGTGCCGAATATGACGTCTTCTAACATGACGATACCTCAAATGAAACAGTATAATAAGGGGAATGTTTTATAAACGCGCTATTTTGGGACTGGCAGCGCAGGCTATCGGGGGGCGACGCCGAAGGAAGCCACCCTGAGGGCCACCGATGCCAGGGCTTGGGGAACCAAGGCACGGTGCATGATTTTCCTCAGCAGGGCCACGTCTTCGTGTTTCAGGCATTTCAGCAGGAGCGCCAGCAGGATGAAAATGCCTGCGATGAGCAGGCTCAGGAGGGCAAGGAAAGAGAGGTAGACTAACTTGTCGGCCACTGAACCCATGCCGCCGGAGGGCTGCCAGAACATGCCGAGCAACGAGAACGCCGGCGCCTTTATGATTAGCATGGCCACGAAAGCGAACGCTGCAGCGGCCAAGAGCTTCGGCGTCTCTGCCGGAAACGTAAAGCCGTAGAGGGCCCGGCCGTAATAGCGGTAGAGAATCAGGAGCAGCGTGAAGCTGAGCAGGGACGCCAGGGCTGCCCCTTCCATGCCGAAGCCAGGGATGAGCAGGAGGCAGAAGACAACGTTGGCCACGGCAGCGGCGGCGGAAATCCTGAGTTCAAGTCCCACCTGCCTCAGGGCGGCCAGGGCCATGGAGACAAGATAGGCGAAGCCGTTCATCATTATGCCCAGGGTGAATATAATCATGACGAGCCAGCCGCCCTGGTAGGCCTGGCCATAGAAAGCGCCGAGCAGCTCGGCTGGAAGCGAGACCATGACGACCGTGACCGGCAGTATGATGAATAGGAGCCAGCGCTGGGCAGTATCCATGGTGGAGCGCATCTGGTTCGTGTCATCCTTGCCCGCCAGCCTTGACATCAGTGGAAGGAACACCGAGCCTATGGCTGCGGGAAACATCACGAGCACCGTGGCCAGCGTTGTGGATATGGAATAGACGGCGACGAGCTGGGTCGCCTGCGAAGGAGACGCCAGGTAGCCCAGAAGGATGCGGTCGCACGAAGCCAGCAGCATATTGAAAGAGTAGATGGCGGTGAGCATCAGGCCGAAGGGCACCACCTCCTTCACCACGAAAGAGAATGACGGCATCGCGCCTTGATCGGCAGGCAGGGTGCGCTCCTTCCTGGCGACAAGGACGAAGCCCAGGAGGACCACGAGCAGGTGGGCGGACAGGAAGGCCGCGGCGATGGTAAGGAAGGATGCGTTCCAGACTAGGAAGAAAGCGGCCGTGAGCACGAACTTCAGCACGTTGTCCATGTTCAGCAGCAGCTGCATCTGCTTTATGTCGCTGAGGCCGTTGAGGAATGAATAATTTATCCTGAATATGTTGTTCAGCAGCAGGAACAGCGAGACGATGCGCAGTGCGCCCGGCAGAAGCGGGTTCTGGTACATCGAGCCTATGGTGTCAGCGCACAGCCATATGGCCGACAGGAAGAGAATGCTCAGGAGAGCGACCACCACGTACGCGTACTTGAGGAGAGCGCGCACCTTCCCGTGCTCGCCTCTCCCTTCGAAATAGGGCGCGTACCTGATAAGCGAGGCGGGCAGCCCCAGGTCACTGACCACTATGAACGTGGTCACCACGGCCAGCGAGAGGTAGAAGAGCCCGACGTCGTTCTGGGACGCCATCCTGGCTATCAGCACCACGTAGAGGAAGGAGACGAGCTTGTAGAAGAGGCCGCCGAAAAGGCTCCAGAAGCTGCCCCTCGCCACCTCCGTGGAATGGATGGACACCTCGTCCACCATGTCCTCGCTTCCGTCCATATCAGTCCGGCCCTCCATTTTCGTGATGCTTTACGAGGCGGCTGATGCCTTCCTCCAGCGATATGGAGGAATGGAAGCGCAGTTTTTCCGCCGCAAGCCGGGTGTCCGCCAGCGTGTGGCTGACGTAGTTGGCTATCGTGTTTGGCCTGTACTCGGGTTTTATGCAGACCCCGAGTTCCGCGTTCAGCAGCTCCACCACCCGGTTGAGCGTGGCGGCCTTGCCCGTGCCGATGTTGAATATGCCGTGCTTCCCGTATCCCAGGGCAAGCAGGTTGGCTTTGACCACGTCATCGATGTGGATGAAATCGCGCGACTGGGTCCCGTCGCCGAACACCACCGGCCGCTTCCCTTCCCGCATGGCCCACAGGAACTGGCTGATGAGGTTGGCGTAGCCGCCTTTCGACCGTTCGCGAGGGCCGTAGACGCTGAAATAGCGCAGGCCGACGGCGTGTAGCGAGTAAAGGTCCGCATAGAGAGCAGCGAGGCGCTCCATCGCGTAGCGCGCCTCGGTGTAGAAATCCGTAACCGCGATGGGCATGCCCTCGCGATGCGGCGGGTTGTTGCCATTGTACAGCGAACTGGAGGACGCGAAGACTGTGCGGCTGTCGTTCCTGCGCGCGTATTCCAGTACCGCGAGCCAGTCGGCCAGCGCCTTGGCGGTGAGCTGCGGGTTTTCCCTGTACATAGGTGTGGAGGAGTAGATGCCGAGGTGGATTATGGCATCGAACTTCTGGCCCAGATTGCCGATGCTTCCCGAATCGCCCTTCGTTATTTTTATCCTTTTTTTTATCGCCGAGACGTTAGCCTCGCTCCCGGTGTGCAGGTTGTCCAGGACGTGGACATCGTGGCCTTCTTTGACAAGGCGCTCAGCAGTGTGCGAGCCGATGAAGCCGAGCCCCCCGGTAACGAGTATTTTCATAAGAATTCAACTAGCGTTTTGCCTTGCTGTAATTAAATCATTTGTTTTTCCTGCCGAGGATGCGGTCAGCCGCTTCGAAGACCTCGTCCACGGTTATCAGCCGCATGCATTCCCCGTCGCACGGCCTGAACTGGTTGAGATGGACGTTTATCACCGGATGGCCGGGCGTCGGGTGATATATGGCCACGTTGCGGCCGGGGGGGAATGGGCCGAAACGCTCGGGCGTGTTCGGGCCGAAAAGCCCGATGGTGGGCACGCCCTGGGCCGCGGCGATGTGCATCGGACCCGTATCGTTGGAGACCATGAGGTCGTACTGGCTTATGAGGTAGAAGAGGGTTGATGAGGCGAGGTCAGGGAAGCTGTAGACCTCGTTTTTCCTTTTCAGGAGGGAGATGATTTCAGCGTTGCCCGCGGCCTCCTCACCAGAGCCTGTGAGTATGACCGTGCAGTCGTACCTGGCGGTTATTCGGTCTATCAGCTCGGCGAACCGCTCCTTCGGCCATGCGCGCCAGGGGGCGGTCGGGCCGCAGAATGCGTGGATACCCATGATGGACTTGCCTGTCTTGGGCCTGATGTTGTCCGCCTCTAAGCGCAGGTCCGCTGCCTTGCGCGCGTCCTCTCCGTATTTCAGCCGGACCAGCTCCGCCGGCCTCGCGGCGATGGCGAGGGGCGAGAGCAGGTCGCAGAAGGTATAGACCACGTGCTGGCGGTCATTGTAATGGACGTTGGCATCGTATAATTTGGCCCGCTCGCCATAATCGAAGCCGATGGAGCGCTTCCCCATGAAGAAGGCGAGGATTGCGGAGATTGCGAAATGCGGCTCGGTGTCTATGACGAGGTCGTATTTCCAGAGGCTGGTGAGCACCAGCCACGGAAGCGACCACGTCCATGTCTTTCTGCATTCGCCTATGAAGGGCTGTGCGAAGAACACGTCGCAGTTGCGCGGGGTGCAGACGACGGTTATCTTCGAGCCAGGCGCCGCTTCCTTTAGCGCCTTGAGCATCGGCAGGGTAAGGATCGTCTCCCCCAGGCCCCAGAAACGCAGGATGAGGATGCTTTTCGGCTCGCTAGTGATCGGCTTCTTCCTCTTGAAGAACGAGAGCATCCGGCAGAAGAACGGCAGTATTCTCTTGTCCACAAAGCGCTCGGCACCGTAAAACAAGCTCATCTCCTCCTGCGCGGATGGAGCCCGCCCCTGGAGCAGCTTTCGGCTATTTTTTTGATGAGCGAGGTTGTGGTTATTTCGCATCCAGACTTTTCTATGGCCACCCTCCCGCCGTATGAGCGCACGAGCTTCGCCTCGGGCAATTCCTCGGCCATCCAGTCTCCGCCCTTGACATGGACGTCCGGCCTTAGCACCTCAATCGCCTTTTCCGGAGTCAGCTCGTTGAAAATGAATACGTAGTCCACGCAGAAGAGGGCGCACAGCACCTCTGCGCGGTATTTCTCGGGGACTATGGGCCGGGGCGGGCCTTTTATCTCCTTTACGGACCTGTCTGAGTTGATGCCCACGATGAGCACGTCGCCGTGCGATTTCGCCTTTTTCAGGAAGCGCACGTGGCCAGCGTGCATCAGGTCGAAGACGCCGTTGGTGAAGACGACCTTTTTGCCTTCCGCCTTCAGCCT
>CAYZNP010000007.1:0-19595 GCA_964479815.1 Microcaldota archaeon | reverse complement strand
CTCGCGGCCTCCTCCAGGTTCAGCTCGCCGCCTTTTATGAAAAGCCTGCGCCTGCCGGCGATGGCCGCAAGCACGTCCTCGGAAGAGTGCGCCGCCTCCAGGTCTATGTCGAACCTCCTCTCCAGCCACGTGCGCAGCACGCGGCTGCGCAATGCCCGTTCCGCAAACGGGTGCGCGTGGGCCTCCTCGTCGCCCCGCACGTCCATGGCGCCCTTGCGCACCAGCTCCGCCTTGGCCTCCTTTTTCGGGAAAAGCCCGCGGTAGTCGCTGATGATGAGGTCCGGGGTTATGGAAATCCATTGGATGTCCTTCGTGGTGCCTGCGACAGGCGACACTTTCGCAGCGCTCCTGTGCGCGAGCATGTTGATGAGCGTGCTCTTGCCCACGTTGGGGTAGCCTATGAGCAGCGCATGGGCCGGCCTTGCAGCGGTCCGCGCCATTATCGCCCTTATCAGCGCCTGCCTCTGGTTCTCGTTGGCGGTTTTCGCGCTTATTGTGAATCCTTTGTTCGCCAATTTCGGCAGCCTGCTCCTTTCCGGCAGCAGATCGGTCTTGTTCGCCACCATGAGCAGCCGCCTGGAGCCTGCCATGCGCTCGGCCACGGGCAGCCGGGTGCCGCGGACATCCCTGGCGTCCACTATCTCAATGATGACGTCGGCGCCGTGTATCATGTCCTTGAGGAACGACCACTCGCCCGCTTTTCCCCTGTCCCGCCTTTCCATGGCATGATATCGCAGGCAGGTGTTATATTTGCCTACCATTCCCATGTGTCCTTGTAGATGAAAGGGGAGTAGAGCGAGCGGAACCTGAAGCCGTCCAGGTCAACGCCGTATGACGCATTTATCCTCTCCTGTGTTCTGGCGGTCAGGCGCCCCATAAGGAACCTCCTTCCAGCGTCCGCGCCTTCCCTGTCCGATATGCCGACCGCTTCCAGCAGTATCTTTTCCCCTTCAGGCAACCCCCAGCGTCTGAGCACAGCAACGCATTCCAGATAGTACATGCAGTCGTTCGCCGCATTCATGGCTATGGCAGGCGGGTCGCCGGCTATTATCCCCCTCGTCCTCCTCAAAAGCTGCCCTATGGAATCCATAAGCATATCCTCCCGCCCGGCCTGGTCCAGCGCGAACAGGAAACGGACCGAATACCGTGCGAGCCGTATATAACGCAGGTGCTCGTCTGCGCCTGCTTCTTTTGTGCTGCCGAGCCGGCCGCTCATGGTTTCATACGCGTAGGCCGCGGACTCCTCCAGCGCCGGGAAGTCGGACTTCTCATCCAGCCCTGCCACCGTAACCTTCCTGTGGAACGCCTCGTGGCGGGCCGTGGACCTTGCCACGTCTGCGGCATGGGCCGAATAATGCGCCTCTCCAGCCCCGTACATGCCGCGCAGCCTGTGCAGGCCGGTGTAGCGCCCCGGCTTCCTGCATAATGTTTCCATCTTTCCGATTGCCTTCCGCTCCGCTTTCTCCGCGTCCAGCTTCCGGGCGATTATTGCTATGTCCCACAGGATTGAACGCCTGTCGCATACGTAAATGGTAGCGAGAAACGGCGCCTTCTGTATGCGTTGCATGTGCTGATTATCCCACAAAAGTTATAAAAACAGATGGCGAGTGGAAGCATCCGGCGTGTCCGCCTGCCTTCGCGGAAATCGCGCCCATCCGCTTTATTAATTATTTTCGCGAGTTCCCTGCATGCTCGAGAATACGTTCATCCATCTCCCTAATTTCGGCCCGCGGCGTGAGCGCCGGCTCTGGCGGAGGGGAATACGGAGCTGGGACGACTTTCTCGAGCGGTTCGGCTCGTCGCGCTTCCACAGGGCGCAGTGCTCGCGCATCGCAAGCTCGAAATACGCGCTGTCGCTCGGCGACGCTGCATATTTCGCCCCTCTTCTCCCATCGGACGAGACCTGGCGCGCCCTGCCGCATTTCCCTAAAACAGCTTACCTTGACATCGAGACCACCGGCCTCGCGCCTGACACGGATTACGTGACCGTGATTGGCGTGTTCGACGGCGTGAAAACCCGCAGCTACGTCCACGGGCACAATCTCGGCGATTTCGCAAAGGAAATCCGCCAGTACGACATGGTCGTGACGTTCAACGGCTCCATGTTCGACCTTCCCTTCATCAGGAGGCACATGGACGTGAAAATCCCAAGGCTGCATGTGGACCTGAGGTTCCTGCTCGCCTCGCTAGGCGTGCGCGGCGGCCTCAAGCGCATAGAGCAGCAGTTCGGCATGGAGCGTGAAGACGATCTGAAGGGCATGACCGGCTATGACGCGGTCCTTCTCTGGCAGAGATATAAGAAAGGCGACCTGCGCGCCCTTGACAAGCTCGTGCGCTACAACGCCGCTGATATAGCCAACCTGAAAAAGCTTGCGGACTGGGCGTACAAGGAGAAGCGCCAGCGCACCGGCTTTGACGGCTTTTGATACTTTTATTAACCTTAGCTGGCAGGGTATGCGCATGAGAGGCATGCTGTTCCTGGTCCTGGTAATTGCCGCTTCGGGCTGCCTCATGCAGCCCTATAGCGGAGGGTCTAATCAGACAAATAACACCAATGTCACTGCCGCGCCCACGGCCCCTGCGCCGCTCCCGCGGGCCTGCCTCGGCCCGGTGTGCGGCGCTGACGGCCAGACCTATGAAACCGATTGCGAGGCCTACGATGCCCGGATTGCCGTGCTTTACACCGGTGAGTGCCATCCTCCCGAACCTGAGTGCAACGACAGCGACAGCGGCCTCAACATCAGCGTCGCAGGCGCTGTCATCAAAGGCAATGAAACGCACGCGGATTACTGCCTTGATTCGGCGCAGCTGGTTGAATATGACTGCCTCGACAACACCATCACCATGTCCACCGTGCAGTGCGGCAGCCATAGCGAATGCAAGGACGGCCAGTGCGTGGCCAAGAATGAATCCGTGCAGAACCAGACCGCGGAGCTTGTCTGCACCGGCGTCAGCGCGGCGGACGTATACACCAGGGACAACGTGACCTGGAACGGCACCACCTACGCTGACCTGTGCGTGGATTACAAGAGCGTGAAGGACTATTTCTGCCAGGACCAGAAACTTGTGTCCATAAACCACGAATGCGACCCAGGCTATGGCTGCACCAACGGCACGTGCACCCACCTGGCCCTCATATGCATAGCATCCGTGGCAGCCAATGACACTTCAATCCGTGGCAAGACGAGCGTCAGCCGCGGCATGGGGACCATGTTCGAAGACTTCGATACGTGCATGGACCTGCAGATACTGAGGAAATACTACTGCCTCGAAAATGGCAGCGACGCGTATACGGAAGCGTCCTGCGGCAGCGGCAAGAAATGCATGGACGGCCGCTGCGTGAGGAGCACGTGCACCGAGACGGACGCGGGCATTGACATCTACCATGCCGGCACCACCACCGTGAGCACAAGATCCAACGAGGACGATTGCACTGACACGAACACCATCCGCGAATACTACTGCTACGGGGATAACGTGCTGAGCGAGGAAATCGAATGCGGCTCAGGCTACGTCTGCGACAACGGCGCGTGCGTCCGGAGCCCCATTTACTGATTTTTTCCGGCGCCGGGACAAATCTTTATTAATCTTCCTTCCCTTTACCTAAACCCCCATGTGAATAGGAAAAGGTGACCAGATTGTTCGGCTGGATTTTGAAAACAGACTGGGACATAGACCGCGTCATCGAGCTCTATAGCAAAAAGAAAGACGAATGATGTTCTTTTTGGGCCCGATGAGGCGTTTTTTCTTCTTTTTTATTTTTTCTTTCCCTTGCCGACAGGTATTTAAGAATAATTATCTACATAATTTAACATGAAATACAAAAAGCCCAGTCAGTCCCCCAGCGTTTACGCTCCCACCTGCAACAATGACAGGAAGAATTCGAAAACACTCGCGTGGATGTGGAACAGTTTCATCAATCCGGAAAAGCGCATGCAGAGCGAGGGGCCGTTCCTGCTCCAGCAGCTTCCCAAAGAGCCCGACCGCAGGAAGGTCTTTGACGCCTGCGCGGGCACCGGAGTCGATTCCATATTCCTGCTGAAGAACGACTATAAGATAACCGGCAACGAACTCAACCAGGCCTTCCGCGCCAAGGCAAGGGCCAATTCGCGCAGGGAAAAGGTTTCCTCCAGATTCACCAGATACGACTGGCTAAAGCTGGACCGGGACATCGAGCCAAAGAGTTTCGATGCGGTAATCTGCCTTGGGAACTCGCTCACCTACCTTTTCCAGCGGTCGGACCAGGGCAGAGCACTTCGCAACTTCTTCAACATCCTGAAAGGCGGCGGGATCCTCATACTCGACACGCGCAATTACGACTACATGCTTGATGAGCGGGACGATATCATGAAAAACCGGAATTTCCGGTATTCCGGCAACTATGTCTATTGCGGCATGGACAAGGTGCACGCGGCGCCAATCAGGATTTCAGACGATGAAATCGTGATGAGGTATACCCACATCGGGACGCACTGGAAGGGGCACCTGCGCCTCTACCCATTCAGGCGCATTGAGCTGTACGACCTTATCTACGAGGCCGGCTTCAGGCCCATCCTATTTTTTTCGGATTACCGCCCCGTGCTGGACTATAAAGCCGACTTCTACCAGTTCGTCTGCGTGCGCCCGCCGAACCCCCAACCCCAAGCGATTTAATCCCTCTTCACCAAGAGCAAACCCATGAAAGTGCTGAAAATAGGGGGCAGCTTCATCACCAGGAAATCCGGCTACCGCGAGCCTGACGAGGCGAACATCAAAAAGGCCGCCAGGGCAGTCGCCGCCGTATGGAAGAAGGGCATCCGCGACTTCATCCTCGTCCACGGGGCCGGCTCCTACGGCCATCCCCTCGTCCTCAGGCACGGCATAAACGACGGCGTGCGGAGCGAGCAGCAGAAGCTCGGCTATGCTGACACGCATGCGGCGTGCAGCGAGCTGTCGCTCGTGTTCGTGAAGGCCCTGATCGGAGAAGGCGTCCCTGCTGTCTCCATAGCGCCGGCCGCCATAATCACGCAGAAAAACAAGCGGATATCCCGCTTCGACACGGGCGCCGTGGATGATTGCCTGAATGGCGGCTGCCTGCCGGTGCTTTACGGCGACATGGTGCCTGACAGCGCGCTCGGCGGTTCCGTCTGCTCGGGCGACCAGATTGTCGCGTACCTGGGCAAAAAGGCTGATTTCATAGTGCTGGCGACCAATGTGGACGGCGTTCTGGACGATAAGGGCCTGGTAATAGGGAAGATAACAAGCGCAAACTTTGCTGACGTTTCAAAGCACCTGAAGGCCGCGCCAGGGGACGTGACCGGCGCCATGGCAGGCAAGCTGAAGGAGCTGCTGGCGCTCGACACCGCATCATATATAGTCAACGGCACGCATCCGGAACGGCTGGAAGCGCTCATGGCAGGCCGCCCTGCGGTCTGCACGGAAGTAAGGAAATAGCTGGCGGCCGCATTCAGAAGAGGTGCTTCTTCGGATAACGGACGCCGTTGCCGACTCCGCAGGTGATTATCTTCTCTATCCCGCCTATCTCAGCGAGCGCCTTTTTCACTTCGCCTTCGTGCCGTGCCATAGTGTAGACGTGGGCGTTCGGGCCTGCGTCGAACGTATACGCTGCGACTGGCTCGCCGTACGACCCGTTCAATTCGAGCACCCGCTCCATTATGCGCAGCGAGGCGCCGTTCAGGTATAAGAGGGGCGGCCAGCTGTCCAGCATCGCCGCGTGCAGGCTGTCGCTCTCCTGCATTATCGCAGGCGCCATCATCCTGAAATCGCGGTTCCTTACCGCCCTGCGCACCAGCGCGAGGCGCTGGTGGAGTGATTCAAGGCGGCATTCGTAAAGCTCCGACGTCACCACGGTGCGTTTCATGCCCTCCATGGAGCCGGTCTTCTTCTCGTGGGTGCTGGTTATCGCGATCACGTTGCGCAGCTGCGCCCATTTTTCCGGGGGCGAGAGCTGCACCGCGTAGCAGTCGCTGCCGTCCTTTTTCCTTCCGGCGCGCCACTCCACCGCGCCGCCATGAATCGAGCGGGCGGCAGAGCCGCTTCCCCGCCGCGCCAGTGCCGACAATTCCCTTTCGCCAAGCTCCAGCCCCGCGGCCTTTGCGGATGCTGCAGCCAGCGCTGCGAAGCCGGATGCGGACGACGCCAGGCCTGCGGACTTGGGAAACGAGTTCATGGAGACTACATGAGCGAATCGCTTCAGCCGTGCCATCTTCCTGACGATATCCAGGAAGCCGCTGACGCGCGAGCGCTCCTTCTCGGTCGCATGCCTGCCATCAAGCATAAGCACGTCCTTTCTGAGCGTGTTGGAGAACTCCACGGTGGTGACTGTCTGCAGCCGGTCGTCCATGGTGAACGATATGGAGTCGTTCGCAGGTATTACCAGCCTCTGGTCGCGCATGCCCCAGTATTTTATTATGGCGATGTTCGCGTTCGCGGCTGCCGTCGCTTTCATGCTTACGCTTAAATCTGCGGCGGTTTTTATAGATTAGCATGAAGGAAGCCGCCAGGATGATGGGCTGGATGCTCGCGCAGATGCGCCGTAAGGCGAAAAAGCGCGATGCACCGGTGTTCCGCATGGACGCAGCTACGAAGGAGAGCCCGTTCAGCATGCTCGTCTTCACCATGCTCTCCGCCAGGACCAAGGACGAGACGACCATGCGGGTCGCTGGAAGGCTTTTCCGCATGGCGAAAACGCCGAAAGCGATCATCGCGCTCGGCAGGAAGCGGCTGGAGAAGATCCTTTACGGCGTGGGCTTCTACCGCATGAAGTCGAAACACCTGCTTGAGCTGTGCGCCAGCCTGGAAGCGGCAGGCTATGGCAATGGCCGCGTGCCTGACACGCTCGGCGGCCTGCTCGCCCTTCCGGGCGTGGGACGGAAGACGGCGAACATAGTCCTCGCGCGTGCCTACGGCAAGAATACGCTGGGCGTGGACGTCCACGTGCACAGGATAAGCAACCGCCTCGGGCTCGTGAGGACGAAAAAGCCGGAAGAGACCGAGCGCGCGCTAGTGCGTATCGTTCCCCCAAAATACATCCGTTCGCTCAACCGCAATTTCGTCGCGTTCGGCCAGACGGTCTGCCTTCCCAGGAAGCCGATGTGCGGCGCGTGCCCGCTCAACCGCATATGCCGCCGCGTGGGCGTGAAAGAGCCCTGCGCGGGCTGCAGGTACTAGCCGCGTTTCGCTATCTGGGTGGCGAACGACGCGAAGCCGGCCTTGTCCAGCGTCTCCTTCAGGGCCGCCGCATGCGCCTTGTCCTTGGCCAGCACGATGCAGCAGCCGCCGCCCCCGCCGCCCGTGACCTTGGCGCCGAGCGCGCCATCTGACATCGCGATCTCGTTTATCCGGTCGTTCAATTCGTCCGAAACGCCGATCTCCTGCAGCAATTCGTGGTTGGCGTTCATGAGCTCGCCCACGACGTCGACCTTCCCTTTCTCCAGCGCTTTCCTGCCCTCTATCTCTATGCCGAGGTATTCGTCCATGAGCTGGGCGAACTCATCCTCGTCCTGCTCCTTGAACTTGCGGACCCCCTCCACCATCTTGGAGGTCGGGCTGTATTTCCCTGTGAACGACACGACCAGGTCAAGCGGCTTTTTTATGGAAAGGTGCTCGAACCTGTTCTCCGCCGGAGTCTTCCCCCTCTTGAACTCCACGATGCCGCCGTAGGTGGCCATGAGGTTGTCTATGCCGCTTGGGTTGCCATGGAACGTCCTCTCGCCCTCGTAGGCGTGCCTGTTGACCTCCTCGTTGGTCAGGTGCAGGCCCCTCTCCTCCGCGAAGGCGCGCACCATGGCGACGCAGAACGCCGCTGAAGAGCCCAGCCCGCCGTAGGTGGGCAGGTCACCTTCCAGGCGGACTTCGTATTTCTCGCCCATGCCCATGCTCCTGAGCACGCCCTCGATGCCGCCAAGGCTCATGTCCTCGACTATCTTGAGTTCTGTTATTATCCTGTTCTTGTCCGAGCGCTTCACTTCCACTATGGCCGCGTTCGCTATGCCGGCCGCTATGGCTGGCGCGCCATGGACCACGAAATGCTCGCCGAATAGTATTACCTTCCCGTAGCCGACTCCCTTTCCCATGTGTTCACCCTTTTGGCTTCCTCCCCCTCATTTTCGGGGGCTTGATGTCCGGATAAGCGGCCGTCAGCATGTCCGGGCTGGCGTATGGCTTATAGCCTGTCGCTTCAATCGTCCTCGTTATCATGCAGGCGTCTTCCCTGCCGCCGGACAGCTTCGGTTCGAGCTCAGACAGCGCGGCGCACAGGTTGCCAAGCGTTTTCCTTTTCCCGGCGGCGACGTCCGCCTTCGCCCCTGCGAAGTCGAAGCCCTTGTTCACCAGCGTGTGGTTTATGCCGCAGAGTATGCCGGAGACCTCGTAGTCCTGGACCTTCTCCAGCCCGAGCTTCTTTATGGCTATCCAGTCCCGGTATTTCGCGATGAACGCAATGTGGTCGCCGATCTCCTCTTCCTCTGGCTTGAGCGTCGCTGATGATTGCGCGGTGAACCGGACGCCTGCCTTGGTGAGGAGCCGGTTGAGCAGGTACGATTCCGCGGCAGGCATCAGCTCGTCTTTCGGGAGCGCTTCGGCGAGCGCGGCCGAGATGGCCTTGGGCTGCCTGGCTTGCAGGAACCCGCACACCCCTTTGAGGCCGGTGCCTTCCGGCCTGGCGAAAGCATCTATCTTTTTCGTGTCGATGCCTGAAAAGCGGTAAGCGTGCGGCTCTATGGCTGAGCCGATGTAGCCGAGGGCGTAGACGACCTCATCAGCTGATTTGCCGCCGAGGTCGAAGCGCACGCAGACCTTGAGGTCCTTGTACGCGCCGTTGAATATGATCTCGTCGTTTCCCGTCATCTGCTCGCCTCTGTGTGCGAATTATGCAGGGAGCATCAATAAAAAGCTAACCGATTATTTATCCCTCAATTCCACCGTTGCAGAGCTGTTTATGCGCCCCTGTAGCGCAGCGGTAGCGCGCGTCCTTGGTAAGGACGAGGTCCCGAGTTCAAATCTCGGCGGGGGCTTACCTTTTCATGCATAACTCTCCGCCACCCCTAAAATTTAGCCTTATCGGGAGGCGATGACCTGCGGCATGGGCGCAAGACTGGATAAGGTTAGCCAGCTGCGCCAACCACGCCTAACTTTTTTTCTTTATCTCTCCTTTGGCTTCTTCAGCTTCCCGCCTAGCCCGTTTTTTCTCTTCTCTTCCAGCCTCTTTGAACTCCCTGATGGCCCCCCTTTCCGCTTGCAATCTGCATCTATTGCATACATTACTACCAAGCGAATGAGCGAAATAATCCAGGTTGCCTCGCTCTGTTTTGCTCATGTTTCTGCCACAGCGTGAGCATGTCTTTGTGAGTGCCATGCCAATCGTTCTTTCCCAATGATTTTAGACTTATCGGGAGGCGATGGCCTGCGGATTCTGACTCTGGGAGGTAGCCGCATGTTGAGCATTTTACGTCAGAAATATGGCAAAGTCTAACCAATATTGCCAATCTCGGCGGGGGCTTTTTCCTCCGCGCAGGCCACCCTCAGGCAGAGATGCCCTTGGAAATCCCGGCTACCAGGAGAAGAGCCCGGTACGTTTTCATGAAAATCAGGGAACATGCGTAGCTGAGCGCCGTGGCCACTAGCACTAGGGCGAAAAACATCAGTCCCGTCATGTCATATGCTCCGAGGAGGGGCTTGAGGGCCATGTAAAGGATTGTCGTGTGCGTCATATATATGACGAGGCTGTTCCGGCCCAGCCCTTCAAACAGCTCTGCCAGGCTGCGCACCGCCCTTGCGATGTGCTGATGGATGCCCAGAAGCAGGCACGAGAATGCCACCGGCCCGAAGAAATATGAAAAGAAATGGAAGCCCTGCTGCCCCACCAATGCGACAGCGGCGAGAGAAACGCACAGTGCGGCGAGTGCCGGCACCCAGCCCATGACCTTCCCCATATCCACCTTGGAGAGGCACATACCGGCGCTGAAGACGAAGAGCAGCCTGCCGAAAAAGGCGAGCGAGACCGGATTGGCATCCCAGCCCACGGCGGCATACTGCAAGTCCGCATACTCCGATACGGTCGAGAAGCACAGCGCCAAGAGCAGGAAAGCGGTCCAGCCTATCCTCTTCTGAATCATGAGAAGGACCGGGTAGATCGCGTAGAGGCTCAGCAGTATGGGTATGAAATACAATATCCCCCCATTTGCGCGGCCCAGGATGAGGTAAACCGGAAGGTCGGCCAGCGGCACGTGGACCAGGAACATCCAGAAGGCCGTGAATATCGCATACGGCAGGCCGATGCGCCACCATATCTTCCAGAAATAGCCTTGCCCGACGTCTTCAGGGTTGCGCTTCGATGTGAGGTAGCCTGATGCGAAGATGAACGAGGGCACCGCGAGCCAGAACACGGCCTCCAGCAGAGGCGGCGCCTGCGCGATGTCCTTCGTATGCATCATGATGATGAAGAGGATGCATACGCCTTTCAGGAAATCAAAAGACGGCAGGCGCTCTTTCAGCACGCTGCTTTTGGCGGAGAAGAGTGCTTTTAGGAGCGTTGCGGAAACAATGAGCGTGATGATGCCCAGCACGGCATCCGGCACCGCGGATTGCAGATCCATGCTCCATATCCGTTTGGAATTGATTTAAGCCCTTTCTTCTCATACCGAATGGAAATTTCCATCCTTGTCTCGCGTGAATTTGTGCATGCTGTTGTTCTTGCACACGAAGAATCCAGACTCATTCCTGTTCAGCGGGGAGAAAAGCCCCTTATATGTGTGGCAGTTCGGACATGCCGGCATGGGTAACACCTCACTTCATTGCATTATTCTTTACTGGTCGGGCTAACACTTGGACGGCTAGGTTTTAAAACGTTCTTTTGCGCGTGGCGCAAGGCTATTAATATCCCCGCTCGTTTATCCCTCTATGAGGTACGCATTGTTATTCGTCCTTGGAATTGCGCTTCTTGCCGCCGGATGCACCGGCTCGCAGCCGGCCACGACTACGACCTGCGCGGATTACTGCCCTACGCTGCAGCACGCCAACTGCAGCGGCGCATGGGCTGCGTCCGGCACCTACCCGTCCTGCACATGCACGTTCAACTGCGTTCCGGCGAACCCGCCTGCCAACCAGACGCTTCCCCCGCCAGCCAACGTAACCCCCCCGCCGCAGAACGTTTCGCCTCCGGCCAACCAGACGCCGCCGGCCGCCAATGCCACGCCACAGCTGCCGGTAACTAACAAGAGCGTCGCAACCCTGCTCACCGATGCGCTCGGCAATGCGCGCGACGATTTCTACAACAACAATGACGGCTCGTTCCAGGAGAGCACCTACACCTGGGTCCGGACGCCGGCAAACGCGGCTCCGGGCGAGCTTCTGATAACCGCCCCTGCCACCAATGTGAAGTTCAACGGCGCTGCCATAGCCACCATAGAGGCCTCAGGCTTCATCGCGTTCAGGAACGTGAATACGGACGCATCTTCTGCCTACGGAGTCGCCATCTTCAGGGCGGACAGCACGCCGCTTGACACCATCGCCGACGGCTTTTCCGTCGACTATTCCGAGCCGGTGATAAGCAAGAATCTGCGCTATTGCGGCATTTACAACGAGGGCCAGCAGGCCGGCACGGATGGGAAATCGATCCTGACCTACTACTTCAGGTGCGGCAAGACGGTTGACAAGTAGAGATGGGATAAAAATGAAAAAATCCGTGGCTCGCTCCCGCGCAGCTGATGTGCCAGTTCTACAGGATTGATTTCAGGAAGCCGTCCGGGCTAAGCGTGAACTTGTGCGCAGGGTTTGCCGTGCACCTGAACTCATTGTCCGCTTTGGCGAGCGGCGAACTCATCCCGTATGCCATGGAGCACTCTGGGCATCCTTTCCTGTATTCGTTCGTCATGGGAATCTACTCCGCCGATTGGGTGTCGGCATCTTCTGGTCTTGCTCCTGCTAACGGGGATAAAGTATATAAATGATTGTAAAATTCACAGGATGCCAATGCCGCGCAGCGCAATGATGATTCCGACCAGCACCAGCTGGTGCGTGAGATATATCGCGAGCGAATTCCTGCCAAGGAACGCGAGCTGCGCGTTCCCTTGCACCGGGATCCGGCCGCCCGCCCTTCCTGCTGGGAAAAGCGACTGGCCGAGCCAGATGCCGATGAGCACGACGCCGAACCACGGCAGCATCGGGTAGTTGTCGAGCGCCTGGTATGACGGGTCGTTGATTCCGAGCCAGAAGAACCAGTGGGTGTCCGTTACGATGCCGCTCGTGCCGATGTAGATCCCAGCGAGCACGATGATGGCGCCGAGCGCCACGTTCATCCGCCCGAGCCTGAAGAAGAGCGGGGCGATGAGCGATGACAATGCAATCATGTGGATAATGCCGAACTGGATGAAGCCTTCGTGCGGGTAGACCCATGTCGCGACGGTTATGAGCAGCGCGACCGCGCCGAGCATCAGGCCCCTCTTCACGTAATGCAGGTAGCCCTCCCTGTTGCGGCTTTCGCTCAGCGTGAGCGACACGCCTGCTATGAGCACGAACAGCGTGCCGGTGGCCCGCTGCAGCAGCGTGAGCGGGATGCCCTGGAGGTCTACGTTCGCGATGCCGAAATACTGGATGTCGAAGAGAACGTGATAGGCTACCATCATCAGGATGGCCAGGCCGCGTGCCGCATCCACTGAGGTTATCCTATCTCGCATATCCCGCACGTTCCACTATCTCCTTCGCCCGCGGCATCGATATGCCCGTCAGGCCTGCCAGCTTCTCCGCGCTCTCCGGGATATCGAACACCGTGATTATCTTCCTGGCGAGCAGCCTCCCTGATATGTCCGGCCCCATGGGGATGACGGTTATAGGGTAGCATTTCGTCCTGTCTATGCGCACCTCGAGCCCGTTGTCCAGCGGCTGGTGCCAGCCCAGCAGCGGTATGCCCATGCATTCCGCGTATTTGACGACGTCGTCGGAGAATTTGGTGTTCGTGATGAGCCACGGCTTCGTGAACTTCCTGCACAGCCCCAGTTTCGCGCCTTCGCAGACGTCAAGATAGCGCGCGTACACGTAGAGCGCTGTCTGTATGCTGCATCGCAGCCCTGGCTGGTTGTGGAACTTGCACTCGATGAGATACGTGTCATCCCCCTTGGCGGCGATGACATCTATCTCGTGTGTCACGCACTTGCCCTGGATTATCTGCCTGACCTCGGTGCGGTAGCCTTCCAGCGACAGCAGCTTGGAGCTGAAATCCTCGAACCCGTAGCCCGCTGGCCCTATCTCCAGCAGGGCGCGCTTGAGGTTGTACCTGTGCGACACCTCAGGCTTCAGCTCGTCCACGAACTCGTAAACCGTCTGGTAGATCTTTTTAGTGGTGATGCCATCGTAGAGCTTCCGCTCCAGCTTGTCTATCACCTCGTCCGCTCCCTTCGCCGAGAGCCCCGCGCGGCGGAGCGCATCCCTGACCTTGGACGGGTCGTAATTCTCCTTCTCGCCGCTCTCCTTGACAACCGTTATTTTCTTGGCGTCTTTATCCATGATGCCTATGGGACGGCAAGCCATAAAACCGTTTTGCATCCGCCGCCTTCCGTCCCTTCTTTCCGCGGAAATCCGTGGTTGCCGCGCTGATTTAAAACTTCACTGATGATAAATATACCATATGCCGAACTATTTCGACGGGCGGCCAGACGAGCCGCGCATAATACGGCGCGAGGAGATCCTGCTCCCTGACTACCTTCCGGACGAGATGCTTTTCCGCGAGGCTGAGCTGCAGTCGCTTGCAGACGCCATGAAGCCGCTGGCGAAACGGGGCGCGCCCACCAACCTTTTCGTGCACGGGCCGTCCGGCTGCGGCAAGACCGCCTCTGTGAAATACATCCTGCGCCAGCTTTCCGAATACTCCTCCGCGGTCCTTCCGGTCTATGTGAACTGCTGGGAGAACTCCACCCAGCTGGCTGTGTACAATTGCATCGTTGAGGAGATGCGCCTGCCGCTGCCGCGGCGGGGGCTGGCGACCGACGAGGTATTCAGCCGCATAACCCAGTACATCCGGAACTACAAGAAGCCTGTGCTCATAGTCTTCGACGACATGGACGGCCTGCAGGGCGAGGAGCTGCTCTACGTGCTTTCGCGCGCCAACGACAAGGGCGTGATGTTCGGCATAACCGGCATAGCCAACGACCGCATGCTGCTCGCAAGGCTGGACACGCGCATACGCAGCTCGCTGCGCTTCTCGGAGCTGGAATTCCGGCCCTACGATGACGAGCAGCTGGTGCGCATACTGCGGGTGCGCGCTGAGCACGCGCTCGCGGCGGGGAGCTATGACGACCGGCTGCTCCTGAAGATCGCACGCTCTGCCGAAGGCGGGTCCGCGCGCATGGCGCTGGAAATCCTGTGGAAGGCTGCGAAGCACGCCGACAGGGCAGGGAGGGCGAAGATAATGCTGCAGGACGCCGAGGACGTGATGGCGCTGGGGCCTTCGTTCAAGCTGCCGGAGCTGAAGCTGTGCGACGAAGAACTGGTCATACTTGAATTGCTCAAGCGCGGCGACATGGAATCATCCGCGCTATACGACAGTTTCCTGAAGAAGATACCGAAGACCAAGCGGCAGATACGTAACTACCTGGAGCTCATGGAGAAGAAGGGCCTGATAGAATCCGAGGAGCTCGCCGGCGACGGAATGCTGAGGCCGCGCGTCTTCAGGCTGAAGAAGAGGAGATGACATGGCGCACGACAACCGCTATTCCTTGCTGGACCGGCTCTACTCCCACGTCCACGAAAGGAGTGGGAAACTTTTCGCCGCGGAATGCAGGCTCACCGAGCAGGCGCTGTCGTCCTCATTCTCCTCCTATTTCATGCTCGCATCCTCGGCCAGGCTCGATGCGAAATCGCAGCACCTGGCCGCGCTCTTCTACCGCAACTGCGTCTATCTCTCCGCCGCGTACCAGATGGTGCGCAGGGGCATGCCTGACCCGGCCGGCAACAACATGCGGACCGTGTTCGAGACCATAGTATGGCAGTACGGCTATCTCTGCGACGATGGGATATACGGGTCGTTCACCGAGCTCAACCGGCTGGAGGCTGAGAAGTTCAGGCTGCTCAGGGCCGGCAGGTGGTCGAACACCAAGGAGCGGGCCATGGAGAACCTCCGCAGGAAGCACAGCTTCCAGAAGGCGATGAAAATGCTCTACTCCAAGAGCACGTCCGACAGGTTCTTCTCCAATCCCTACTGGGTGCTCTGCCAGAAGGCGCACTCAAGCATCTTCGGCGCCAACTACAACACGCCGAACATGGAGGGCACCACCACCATTGAGAAGCGGCCCGAGGAGCTGAGGGACACCATGCGCGCGCTGCTCTATTTGTGTGCAGAGAATCTCACGTGCTTCCTCAACTGCTTTGCCGGCTTTATCCCGCAGGAGCGCATCGATGGCGTGCTCGCCTTCAACAATGCCATAAACAGGAAAATCCCGCCCGCGCAGGGCCTCGTGCCGGACACGCACAAGGAAAAGCTGCAGTTCACCCTGCGCTTCAGGGAAATCAGAGCCTGATCGCGAACGTGGTGCGGTAGAGCCGCTTGCCCTCCTCGCGCCCTATGAGCTTTTTCGTTATCAGCGCCCTCACGCCGAGCCTGGTGACCGCTGCCAGCACCGCCTTGGAGCTGCCCACGTAGAGGTCTATGCCGCCGTCCTTCTCCTCGGTCTTCGATATGAACGTGTCCTTCTCCAGGCGCTCGATGAGCATCTTCGCGTATTTCTCCACCCGCGCCCGGTCGCCGCGCAGCTGCACTATGCCCTGGTAGTATCCCCCGCTTATCTGGTTGCACCGCTGGCACATGCCGGTCCTTATCAGCAGGGGGACCTGCTTCTCCACTTTCAGCTCCTTGCCCCCCCTCTTTATGGTGAACGCAATCACCTGCCTGCCGAAATCGTAGGACGCGCCTGAGAATTCGCCCCTGCATCTGCCCAGGATGTGCTTCTCTATCTTCTTCTCGTCGTACGGTGCCCATTCGCCCCTGAAAAGCATGCGGCCGCACCGTTTGCAGCGCTCAAGCTCCTCCTTGTCCGGCACCTTGATGCTGAGGGGGTAGTCGTCTATGCAGAACGATTCTATGAACTTTACTTCCTCCTCGCTCCTGCCGCATTTCGGGCATATCAATACTGGTTTCATGTCCTATCTATCCCTGCGGGCCGTCACTGACGGCCGGTCGCCTAACTATTTAAATGATGGAGAACGATATAAAAACCGATGACAAGAAACATCAACCGCGCCGTCAGCCTGACGTCCTACTTCATAACCCTGCCCCCGGCCCGCTACATCGTTCTGGCCATACTGGTGCTGGGGCTGGTCTTCGGGCTGCTGTTCGACTTCGGCAAGTACAGCGGCAGCGCGCTCGCTTGGAATGCCTTAGTGGACGGCATGATGCTGCTCACCATACCGGCGCTACTTTCCTCATTCGTCATAAAGGCCATGATACGGAAGATGCCCTACAGGCGCATAGCCGCGACCGCGCTGTGCGGCGAGGCCGTGTATGCTATCGCATACTCGCTCAGCCTGCTGCTCGCGGGCGGGAATCCCTTCTTGGCGCAGATCGTCATCTTTGTGGGCGCGGCCATCGTCTTCGTTTTCTGGTACGTCATCGCGCGCTTCGTCTTCATACTCAAATACCGCTCCATACTCTTCGCGGTGCTGCAGCTCCTCTTCTACCTGGCATTCCTGCTCAGCAACCAGGCCCTCTACGTGACCAGCGAGCCGTTCATGGCCGTCGCTGCCAAGTTCTACCTTTCCGCTGTGATCCTGATGCTGGCCCTCCTCTTTTTCTTCCAGATAATCAACGCGCCCATGAAGAAGAACCTTGGCGTGAGCAGCACCGACGCCATGTCCCTGCTGTTCAGCCAGTGGTTCTACCACAACAAGGACATGGAGAAGGCGTTCGAGAAGGTTGGCGAGCGGGTGAAGACGCTCGTCTGCCTAATGGGCTTCAAGCGGAAAGGCGACACTGTGTTCTTCGTCACGCCCTACGTGCACTACGGGCCGTTCGGCAACCTGGGCGGCAGCGAATTCTCATCGCTGCTCGCCGAAAGGATGGACGAGCGCTACGGTTCCAAGACGCTCGTCTTCCACGGCACGGTCACCCACGACCTGAATCCCGTTTCCACCTCCGAGCTCGACAAGATAATGGCCGCTGTGGATTCGGCCGTGAAGAAAGCGGAATACGCCGATGCGAAGGTTTCCATATCCATGGGCAAGAGCGAGGAATGCAGGGCCCATGCGCTGCTGATAAACGACTCGTCCATGCTGTCACTCACCCGGGCGCCGGAGCTGACCGAGGACATCAACTTCGGCCTGGGGCTCTCGCTCATGTTCGCCGGCGAGAAGCACGTGCGCAACGCGATGATAGTGGACCAGCATAATGCCGAGACGGGCGACATAACAAGTTTCGAGCCCGGCAGCATCATCGGCTTCAGCTACCTTGATGCGCTCGAGGACGCGTTCACCAAAGCCGGCCAGAAAAGGCCGCTGAAGGTCGGCGTCGCGTTCCGGGAGACCCAGTCGCCCGTGGTCGGCAGCGCTGGCGTGAAGGTCGCGGTGCTGTCTTCATCCCCTGAATACGTCATCGTGCTGATCGACTCCAACGGCATCACCCCTGCGTTCCAGCAGCGCATAGAATCCAGCATCGTCGATGCAGGGAAAAAGCTCGGAAGGAGATTCATGGCCGGCGTGTTCACCACTGACACGCATCAGACCAACATGGTGCGCGGCGTGCTCAACCCCCTCAAGGACGAGGAGGAGCTGCTCACGGTGGTGCTGGACGCGCTGGACGGCGCGCTGGCAGACCTGCAGCCCGCGAAGTTCTTCGCTGACAAGAAGTGGTTCGAAATAAACGTCATAGGCGCGAAGCAGTCAATAGAGCTGATATCCACAGTCAATTCAATCGTGGCCGTGTCAAAGTTCCTCCTGCCGCTGATAATACTGGGAGGGATACTGCTGCTCGTGGCGATAGCTACTAAGTTCTGATTCTGTGTGCGCGGTGCTTGGCTGCGCACGACGCTTCCGGCTTTGGTATGGGTGCCTTCTCCGTGATTATCTGCGACGCCCCTATCTCGTTTATCGCAGGGTCCAGCGCACGCCTGACATTCGCAAAAGAGCGTTCCCATCTGCCTCTGATCGAACCTGAGAGGGTGCGCCACTTCTTTTCCACCGGGTATTCCCAGAACTTGTCCAGCCTCTGCTTGATCCTGTTGAGCCCGAATGTGGCAGCATCCTTTCCTGCGGGCGTTTTGCCTGCTTCCCTGTGCAGGCCTATCAGCGCCACCATCGCCTTTTCCACCATGTCCGCTCTCGTAGCGTCAAGGTCCAGGCTCCAATCCCCTACCATCTGGTAGGTCTTGGTGCCCTTTGTGATGACTGCCATCTGGGCCTGGCCAAGTATGCTGTCAACCAGTGCCAGGAGCGCATCCGTTTCCTTCTTTTCGGAATATATCCTTATCAATTCGGTGTGCAGAGCCACAAACTCTTCAGGAGCGAGCCATTTCGGGTCGGAGCGGATGGCGTCAAGCTGCGAAGGGTTTTCTGCCTCTATTGCTGACTTAAGGATTTCCAGCACGCTTGGCTCGTCATCGCTCTCATCGCTGCCCATGTTATCAGTAGTAGATTAGTGTGGCTACGATTTAAAAAAGGGCACACACACCCGTGCTTTGTCAAGTAAGCGGGTGCTGATGTAACAAAAAAGTCTGAAAAATTCCCTATCCGGCAAGCGGCTCAGGCGCCAACGACCATCCTGAGCAGGTCCCGTATCCCGGGCGCGAACCCCATCACCATGAGCAGGAGCGCGATGTAAATCATGTCCTCCTTCTCCATCTTCTCCTTCTGGAGGACGTAGGCCGCGGCGAAGGCAATCCCCACCTTGAGCAGGTAGAATGCGAAGTACGTGCCTGCGATCTCCCCTATCCCGGACGAGAGGACGTGCTGCTCGAAATAGGCCTTGCCTGTGAGCTTGGAGAATACGTCTATTATGAAGAACGTGGCTGCGCCGTCGAGCGCCTGGCCTGCGACGATTGCGGCGAGGACCCTGTCCTTGAAGTATTTCAGGGCCATGTAGGCCGGCACTGCGGCCAGCATGAGTATGGGAAGGGAGTATGCTATATAACTCATGAACGGCACGAGGAGCAGGAACTGCGGCAGCCAGAGCGCCAGCCCCACATAGCCCAGCCATTCCATCCGCTTCATCCTGTATAATATCGCCATGGAGACGAGCAGGATGGCGGCCGTGACGATGTAGATGCCCGGCGTGACCGTGAGATAGCCGTAATCCCAGACATGGCTGTCCAGGACGAGCTGGTGGATGGGCGTGACTGCCTTGAACACGCCTGTGTCTATCGCATCGGTCAGGACGCGCATGGTCGAGCCGAGCAGGACGAAGCAGAGGACGCTGCGGACGAAGCCCTCATCGAAGCGGATGCGCCCCTTCAGCGCCCTGTAGAGCAGGTAAACGGCGGCGATTGCGATGGCCGCATAGGCCAGCGTATTCACGACGTTGTATCCGGTCCGGCTCCATATGGGCTGGATGAAGTAATCGTATATAAAGTTTTCCATCGAACCAACAGCATGGATATTCGGCGGAAAAAGATTATAAA